>DATLUQ010000011.1 GCA_035533015.1 Gemmatimonadaceae bacterium
GATCATATTCCCATGAAGGAGCCAGGAATATGCCAGCGTCGTGTACGTACGCGGTCGACAACGCACGGGCTTGAGCGGGCGTGACCGAGCCCGGAGGGAGCGAGGCGAGTTTGAAGGTGCCGTCGGGCTGCAGAGCAGCCGTGGCGGCACCCGTCACGGCCGCTGCAATGTTTGGCCGCGCCGGACCACTCGGTGCCTCATTGCAGGCGGTGGCACCGCAGCCAAGGCAGGTCGCCAACAGCGCGCCGAGTAGGCGCATCAGATCAACTCCACCATCAAGAAACATCTGACCGCCGGGCGAGCACGGCGTCGTGCCACGTCATGCAATGAGAACAGAACGACGGCAGCACCACCGGTGTCAAGTTGTGTAATCCAACTGTCAAGACCTCTCAAGACTCTTACGTAGTATAGCGTGATTCAGATCCACTAAGATAATGTCAACCTCGCCCGCCACGACTTGTGCGGAGAGAATGGGAGACCTAATGCTTATTTCCATAAGCCAGGCCATCGCACGAGAGACGTGGACATTACGAGGACCCGCCGACGAGCGCTGCTCCAGTTCCGCGCGACATTGTCCGTGGAGCGCCTCGGGTCCAGCGACGTGTCCGATGCGTACCCGACGCCGGGACGCGTGGAAACTCAGGGCTGTGAAGTTGGTGCTGGGCGAAGGAGGTAGCGGTGGCGCAGGCGGGTCGGGAGTTTGACTTCTGCCAGGCAGTGCCCAGCCGGTGGCCGTGGACCCTTGCCAGAGTTCCGTGGAACGCCGCCCACGTGTCTCGCAGACAGCAGACGAAGCCGGAGTCGTGGGAGTTCGCCCGACTGCGCAATCAAGTGGCGCGGCTCATGGGGAACCGCGAGATCCGGAAGAGTTGTGACCTGTATCGGCAAGAAGTCGACGTGAGTTTTGATTTCGTGGCGAAGTATGTGAGGGTCACGCGGTTGTCGGTGGAGCACGAACCCACCGTCCTCTCGCAGAACGATGTCTGCGCATCGCTTTTGCGTAAGCCGACCCACCCCGCCTCGGCCTCAGCGACAACTCGCATCACGGACTCAGCGCATCAGGCTGAGCGCAGCAGCATCGCCTTCAACATATTGGACCTACGGGTCGCGGTCAGGCGCCTCCGGAGAAAGGCGTCGCCGACTTCCGGGCCATCTGGCCCAGCGGCTAATGGCACAAGGTCACGGCCGCGCTCGACGGATGCTCGCGACGCGCCGCCAATTGATCGAGGCCGGCGACGACGACGCGCCAGCACCTGACGGACTCGCCGATCGTGACGGTGTAACAGGGTGGGCCGACAACCACCGTGCGGCAGAGTCCGACCGACGCATCACATGACGAAGCCTTCTGCGACGAACCGATCGCTTTGGACGTTACCCGCGACCACCTGTTGCTGCGCCACGCTTAGCGGCGCGACAAATGGGGAACATTTCTTCTCGACCGCGAAACGCAAGCGCACCAGTCGCCAGCACATATATGTCTATGCGCAAGGGCGCGCGGCCTGGCGCCGAGGCATGGCGTCAGGGGCAACCGACGCCCAGTCAACCGAGAGCGCGAAGCAGCGGCTTCGCTCAGCGTCCATCGAACCGTGGAGTTATCGCATGCGGCAAACTAGTGGATGGCTATTGGCATGTCTTCTCATCGTGCTCGCCGGCTGTGGCAGATACCTGGATCGCCCGACAGCGCCCTCACTCCGCGAGTCAGTCCCCAACCTCACAGGATCGGTCGTCGGCGCCGCCGCCGCCGCAATCCTACCAAACGGGGAATTCGAACTGCCAAGCCAGTACACGGGAGGGTTGTCGGCGACGGAGGCCGCTAAGTTAGCGTTAGCGTATGGGCACATGGCCGGCCGCTTCCTCGAGCCCTCATGGGCGTGGGATCGCAATGGCGAACCGATTGATGTGAGTGCGCTCAAGCTGTGTGGAAGAGTGTACTTGGCGGAGAACGCATTTGCCGAGCTACCGGCTTCAGCTGGTCCCGCGCTTCAGCAACGAGTGGAAGCGCAATGGCTGGTTTTGCTCTGTGGTTCCGCTGGGGATCCAGAGGTCAGCATCGCGGTTCCCGTTCGAGACACCAACCTGTATGTCCGGTCGGACAGCGTTATCACGAACGTCGCCACGGCTTACTTCTTATCTACGGGGGTGCGTGGTGTGGCTTTCCCCCCCACCCCGGAGGATGCAGCTCAAGCTGTCGCAGCCGCGACTGGGATGCGCGTGTCGGAGGTTCCGACATTGGTACTACCGCCTCCGCCGTACCTACCGCAGCTCGCCCAATGGCGGCTGACGCTTGAGGCCCCAGCGACAGTGGTTCGGCGCGATACACACTCGGCGACGAGCACATTCGAGATTTACTTCGGCTACGGTCATGTGGTTGCCGCCTCCACGTATGGACTCTGGCTTGCCCTGGACGATGCGACGACGATGCCACGTTTACCCTTAGCCTTCCACCGCAACGGTGTCACGATTCCGCTCCTGCTACGAACGAATTACGCCGACCAGTTTGCACGTGTTGATGGGGAGGACAAATGACGCTTTCAAAGTGTCTGTCAAGCGTTACCTTTGCGGCGCTCGTCGTTGCTACCCTTGGCACCGGGTGCCCTAACGGTCAACAAACCACATGCGGTGGCGGCGGTAACAACAACGATGGGTGCGGGCACAACGAATGCAAGCCCACCGTCAACTCCGCATGGACTGATAGTCGCCTGGGCCTACAGGTCATCACGCCACCGTGTCCCTATACGGTGGGTTCGAAGTCCGCAGGTATCGGATACGGGGGCGATGACACTACGCGCCATGGCAATTTGACCTGGGACTCCCAAGCCAACTTTTATGTGTTGGACACGGTAACGGATAACACGATAATCCAGCAGACCGGCGTGCAGTTTACCGCCTTTGCGTTCGACACCAGTTTGTATGGCGCTCATTTCTTTATGACCGGTTACCCGGGCACTTATACCGTGCCCGGTAACGACACACTCACTGTGGATGAGCTCGAGAGTACGGCGGATAACATGTACTACGGTGGTTCTCCGCTGGCGTGGGAGATCATCCACGGCCACATCAACAACTCGAGTCAAGCCCTGATCGGTGCCAACGCCGCCGTGGAAGGTGCGCCGACGATGTGGCGGAGCGAGCCGGCGTGGGATACGACTGCATACGCGTTCAAGTGGATCCTAGACGGCACCCAGGTGGCCACCACCGACGAGTACACCGCGTCGCTCTCCACTGGGTTGCATACGCTGTCGAATGTGACGATTCGCACCGACAATAGCCGTGACTCGGTAGTTCTGGCTGTTAAAGCGTATGATGCTGCGATCAACGGCCCGACGACGGTTCGGCCATTCGCGACCTGCACTTGGTATGGCTCTGCTTCGAACGGCTCGTCTCCATACTCATACGATTGGACATCACCCGTGTCGTCGAGCGACCAGTATTTTACCTATGAAAACGGCTCGAACGATGGCGAGGCCTTTTATCTGACGCTGGACGTGACGGACGCGGCGGGATACGAAATTCCGCTCACCGAAACAATTCACGTGAGCACCAATGCGCCTATCTGTCCGGACGTCCCTATTCGCGGAGGGCAACTCGCCACTGGTGGGCAATAGGAATCAACCGACGATTTTGTCTCACCGTCTTCTTGAACACGGTAGAGAGAGCCGGCATGCCTTCGCGCCCTTTGGGGTGCGAAGGCATGCCACCTCCGCCTACCGGGGCCTGATCTTCCCCGCAACTTGGGGGCGCATGTATGGCGGGTCGGTTGACGTAGCAGTTAAGACGAATGCTTTAGCAAGACTCTCGGGCATGGCGTTGCAAAGTCCGTGATGGGGCCGAGCTCCGCTATAATCCCACCGCCACTGCTCGTTCTGGATCCTGGCGTCGGCGAGGTCGAGGAACCTATTCGCCGAGAGACATTCGTCCTGCAGCTTGCCGTTAATGCTCTCGATGAACGCGCTCTCCATCGGCGTGCCCGGGGGGATGAACCGGCGCTTGATCCCGCGCCGGCAGGCCCACGCGTCGAACTTCCAGTTTGTAAACCTGCTCCCATTGTCGCAAACCAGCGCGGTTGGCAACCCGCGTCGATAGGCGAGCTCCGCTCCGCCACAACGGCGATCACGGCGGCGCTCGAGAGATGTGTGTCGACGGCAATCACGAGCCACTTCCGGGTGAGGTCATCGAGGACCGTGAACGCGCGGAACGGCCGACCATCGGCAAACGTGTCGCTGCCGACGTCCATGGACCAGCGCTCGTTCGGCGCGACGGGTGCCGGTGGAACGATCCGGGGCATGCTCACGTGCTCCCGGCGCCGGTGGCGCTCCACGGCGAGATGCTCCTCGCGGTAGAGCCGCTCGGTTCGGTTGTGATTGGTCACCAGCCCCTCGCGCGCGAGGAGTCAGTGGAGCTGCGGACTCCCCCACCGCGGCCGCTGCCCGCCAGCACCCACAGGCGCCGCCGCACCGGAGCATCCCGCGCCGGCCGGTGCGACGCGTAGCGATAACTCGACGCGGCGATGCCGGCCACGCGGCAGGCGCGCCGATCGGAGGCTGGGCCGGCGGTCTGGAGCCAGGTGACCGGTACAGCCGGCCCAAGATCTTCAACACCGACCAGGGGGCGCAGTTTACCTGCGCCGCGTTCACCGGCCTGCAGCGCGGCCAAGGCATTCAGATCAGCGTGGATGGCCGGGCCTGCTGGCGCGACAATATCTTCGTCGTGTGCCTCCGGCGCACGATCAAGTACGAGGAACACCATCCCCGGATGCGTCACTCGCGTCAGACCACCAAAACGGCCCTCAGCAGAGTTTCAGGACCGACACTAGGCTAACCAGTAGCGCCAGGTGGAAATTCAGGGCGAAGTTGGAGTGACCCCCACGGGCTGGACAGAAGCAGGGTCAGGATTTGACTTTCGAGGCCGTACCTGCGGCGGCCATCATAGCGCAGACGTACCGCCGCTTTAGCACGGAGTTCAAGCTGGGCCTGATCGAAGCGTATATCGCCGTCCGCGGCCCGGGTGCTCGCAGGCTTTCCGTATGCGACGACCGCCACCGACCCCGTGGCATTCGCCGGGGTGGCGCTGCTGCTCGGCCTGGTAGCGCTCGCTGCGAGTTGGCTGCCAGCGCGCCGGGCAGCGCGTATGCCGCCGAGCGACGTATTGCGGGGCTAAAGCTGGGAGCGCGACGAATGGAGCATGGGCGTTGGCGGCTTCACCTGACCCGCGGAAGCTGATCGCGTGAAACCTTCCCTGCGGAACGACTCTCCGGTTGTCCCGCTGACAACGTGCTCACGCGTTCTCGGTCGAGCGAATGCAAGTCCGCCTGTCTAGGGGCTCCGTCTCTATCAAGAGTGGATCCAATCGGCGTGCGATCTCGAATGGTCGATCCTCAGCGGATTTCTCGTCCCGCTGCCGTTCCGAGTATCGACGGCCATCAACTGCGCGTCCCGGGCAAGCCCCTCCGGGCCGTGTCCAAGCGATTCACCGCGCGGAGCCACTATTCCGCTGGCCGATCAATGGCCTCGCGCACGGCGCGGGCGAGTTCCGCTGCTCCAAATGGCTTCGGCAGGAAGGCGAAGCCTTCGGCGTTCGGCCCCAGATTTCCGGCAGCCCCCGATGTCAGCAATACCTTGAGCTCAGGGAGTACCGTCCGCATCCGGCGCGCGATCTCGATTCCGCTCTCGTCGGGCAAGTTCACGTCCAGGATCACGAGGTCCGGCGGCGGAGTCAAGCGCACGACCACCTCGACCGCCGCCCGGCCGGTTCCCACGCTGTGGACGGTATAGCCGCGGTTGGCGAGCACCCGGCGCGCGATGCTCCGCAGCTGCTCCTGGTCCTCGACAACCAGCACGGTTTCGGTTCCGGTCAGCGGACGATCACTCACGGCAGCCGCCGGTTCCGTCGCGACGCCTTCGGCGCGCGGGAGGAACACGCTGAACGTCGATCCGCGTCCCAGTCGGCTCTCCACCGCAATGAAGCCGCCGAAACCATTGATGATCCCGTAGCTCGTGGCCAAGCCGAGTCCCGTTCCCTTATCCCGGTCCTTCGTCGTAAAGAACGGCTCGAAGAGACGACGTCGCACGTCTTCCGGCATACCGGCTCCCGTGTCTGTTGCCTCAATGACCACCCATCGGCCGGCCTGCATCCCGGGCGGCGCCTGTCCGCTCCCGAAGTCCCGATTAAACGTGCGGAGCGTGAACGTGCCCCCGTCAGGCATCGCATCTCGCGCGTTGGCGGTGAGATTGGTGATGACCTGCTCCAACTGTTGACGATCCGCGTGGACCGTGCCGAGTTCGGACGCCATCTCGGTTCGGAGTTCGATCCGCTCGCCGAGGAGGCGGCGCACAATCCGATCGGCCTCCGCGAGCAGGCCATTCGCGTTGAACATCGTGAGTTCCGTCTTCTGCCGGCGTGCGAAGGTCAGGAGTTGCCGGGTAAGCGTGGCCCCACTGCTCGCCGCGTGGCGAATGCTGGTGAGCGTCTCGCGGGCCGGCTGCACGAGGTCGGATGCGCCCAGCGCGAGTTCGGCCTCTGCGAGAATGACGGCGAGGAGGTTGTTAAAGTCGTGCGCCATCCCGCCCGCCAACCGTCCCACGGCATCGAGGCGCTGCGACTCGCGGAGATGTTCCTCAATGCGTCGCCGCTCGGTGATGTCCTCGTACAGGGCGAGCAGCCCGGTCACCCGGCCCTCGGCATCGGTGAGCGGCGCCTGCGTCAGGCGGACATCGACGCGTTGCCCGCTTCGCGTTCGTCGGGCCGCCTCAATGCCAACGAACATCTCACCGCGAAGCGAGGCCGCCCGCAGGGCGCGATCTCGATCGATGTCCTCCGTGAGGACGATCGGTGGGACCTGCTGCATGGCCTCCGCCGCCGTCCACCCGAATAGACGCGCCGCGGCGGGATTCCAAAGCGTGACCCGGTGCTCGCGGTCATACGTGATGATGGGCAGGGGCGACGCATCGAATGTCGCGCGGAGCACCTGCTGCGTCATCTCAAGCTGATGCTCCGTGCGCCGTAACCGCCACCGGCCCTCGGCCAGGCGCAGCGTGCGCACGAGGTGCGTGGGTTCCACGGGTTTGAGCAGATAGTCACACGCTTCGTCGCGCAGCGCGCGGATGGCCGTCTCCACGGTCGCGTTGCCGGTGAGAATCACGACCTGCAACTCGTGGTCAGCATGGCGGAGCTCGCGGGTCAGATCCAGCCCGTTCATGTCGGGTAGGCGCAGGTCCACGACGGCGACGATCGGCGCGGGTCGGAGATTCGCCTGCAATGCCAGGGCGGCGCGGCCATTTGGCGCCCCATGGGGAGCGAATCCATGCAGCCGGAGGATGTCGACCGCCGTCCCCCGGAGGGCGTCGTCATCATCGACGAGCAAGACGGACGGCGACTCAGCGCGTTCCATGACCGTCGAGCACGTCGAGCAGTTCGGGCACCGGGATCGGTTTCATAAACGCCGCATCGATTAGGTTGGCCGCTGAGCTTTGCACGGTCTCGGCAAGCGCCGCCGAATGGCCGCTGTACAACACCAACAGCACCGATGGGCTGACGCGCCGGATGGCGAGGATCCCGGCGCTTTGCTCCACGCCCGGCAGCTTCAAGTCGAGGATAACCGCCCCTGGGGCGTCTTGTTCCAGGAGCGCGAGCGCTTCGGGAAGGGACCGAGCCTTCGTGGGCACCAGCCCATGATCGGCCAGGAGGTCGGCCAGTGTCGTGAGGTACGCCGGATCGTCGTCCACGACGAGCACCGTCCGTGCCTCTTTCGCCGCTTCGTCCAGGAGCGCGAACAGATCGGTGAGCTCCACGGGTTTCCGGAGAATCTGAAGCGCACCCTCCGCTTCGGCCCGGGCCAGCAACTCTTGCGCCGCATACGCGGTCATAAGGACGACGCGCGTTCCGGGTCGCCGGGTCTTGATGTCGCGCAACGCCGAGACGCCGTCGACCTTTGGCATGCGCACATCCATCAGGACGACATCCACGGCATGAGCCTCCGCAAGGGCCGATGCCTCGGCGCCGTCGTACGCTCGGACCGTTTCCCAGCCCCGCAATTCCAGAATGTCGCAGAGTGTCGCCACCATGGCGCGATCATCGTCGACCACGAGGATGCGCTTCGACATCATGCCGCCGGCAATTGCAGCGTGAACGTGGCGCCATCCCCCAAGTGGCTGACCACACTGATGTCGCCGCCATTCGCCTGCGCGAGCGATCGCGAGACTGAAAGCCCCAAGCCAATGCCCCGGGCTTTGGTGGTAAATAACGGTTCGAAGATCTTCGGAAGGTGATCCGGGGCGATCCCAGGGCCCGTGTCGCGCACGACCAGTCGTACCACGCCGTTCGTCGCCTCGGTGCGGAGCGCGAGTGTACCTCCGGTCTCTTCCATCGCCTGGACGGCGTTGGTGAGTAAGTTCAGGACGACCTGCCCGATTTGCACCGGGTCGACGAGCACGTCGGTGGCGCTCACTGCGCTGCGATCGAGATACACCGATTCCGGGAGCGTCACGCGCTGGAGTTGATCTCCGATGAGGCCGGCAATCGAGACGGCCTCGCGTTGCGGCGGTTTGATGCGCGCAAAATCAAGCAGATCGGAGACGATCTTTTCCGAAAGCCCAATCTGCTGTCGGAGGATCCCTAGGTACTCGGTGGTCTTGGGATGGGGCGAGGCAACGGTGGCGTCTAGGAAATAGACTGCGTTCGCCATCACGCCCAAAGGATTCCGGAGTTCGTGGCCGACGCTGCTCGACAGCTGCCCGAGAGTCGCCAGCCGCTCTTGCTTCACCAGCTCCGCCTGGGCGTCGCGTAGCTCTGCCGTTCGACGGGCGATCTGATCTTCCAGGTGATCCCGCGCGTCGCGGACGGCGCCGGTCATACGGGTGAAGGCTCGCGACAACCTCCCGATTTCATCCGCCCGGTCCGAGGCGGGCGAGGGGTGCGCAAAATCGCCCGCGCTGATGGCTTCGGCTGCGCTGGTCAGGGACGCCAGCGGGACCGTCACGCCGCGGCTCAGCCACCAGCCGAGCGCTGCCCCGATCGCTACGATCAGCGCGGCGAGGGCTGCGTACTCCCATAACAAGGCGTGGAGGGGATCGGCGACGTGCGCCGCATCGAACTCGAATCCGAGCACGAGCGGGGTATTCGGGATCGCGGCGGTGGCCGCGAGGCGCGGGCGTCCGTCGCGGGTGTACCGCGCGAGACCTGGCCCGGGCGCCGGCCGCCGAATGGTCGCTCGAAGATCGGTCCAGAGCGTGCCGTCCGCATTGCCCAACAGGAGCGCACCGTCCGCCCCCATCAGCTGCGAGACGGTCTTCGTGCCCGCGGCGTTGGAGGTCTCGGCGGTGCGAACCTGCACGATCTGGCCCACGAGGTGCCCATCCGCGACGACGTTCGCACGGAGATCAAATGCGACGCCCGTGCCTCGCGCATACAGAGGACTGACTGCCGTGGTGTCGATTTCCGCCGTCTGGCGCGAGCGATCGTCCGTGGGCGTGACCGGCACGCCCTTGGCGAGAGCCGTGACCACCCGACCGGTGCTGTCACGCAGTTCCACGACCAGCACGCCGGCCGTATCCCGGGCTACCGTCTGCAGCAAAGAGGTGGCGTTCGTGGCCGGGCGGCCGGCGCCGGCGCGGAGTTGCGCGACGATCGCGGGATCGGCGGCTACGCCTTCCAGTGCTCGGATGCGCGTGCCGATCTGCGTTGCCATCTGCGGCGCGAATTCCTGAGCCAGGTTGGCGAGGCGGGCGTATGCCGCGCGCATGAGCGACTGGCTCGTGGTGCGGTAGGCGAGCGCGGCGAAGCTCGAAACTCCGACCAGGAGCACCGCCGCGATCAACAGCGGTAGCCGGCGTCGCAATGAGCCGCCGCCTTGAGCCAACACAGTCCTCTTCATAATGGGCACGGCGGTTTGAGTCTGGGGATCGACCGGCGGCCACTTCCCGTACCGGCTAGGAAGTCGTCCCATTCATTGGGCATCGGATAATGACGAGCGTAGGGGATTCTGGAAACGCCCGTGCGCGCCGTCACCAATTCGCAGGACCCACGGGCACCGACGCATCCGCCATGGCTGACTTGCCGGTTCATATATGCGCGTCGAGCACCTAATGGTGCGGTCCCGCGCGTCCTGGCCTGGCGATTCCGCCACCCGGGAATCCCCCTAGTAGCGCTTCGCGCCCGCGGCATGCTCAGGTGGGAGAATCGGTCTCGCGGGACGATGGGGGTTGGTCGCGGCGCTCACCAACGACGTCAGCCCATGTCGCTGATAATGTGCTTCCATGAGAATGCCAGTTCGTCAAGGCCGACGCGGCGGCTCCTCGGGTGCGAGCTGCCTTCCACGCGCCATGGTTCCAGTCGCACTCGCGCTGGGCAGGCGACCGTGTAGTACTTGAAATCACGGGCGCCAGATGGCGCCCAATGGGAGATCACGCATTACGCGTACGTGTGCTAGTTTTCTCAATCATGCCCAATGTCTGATTTCTCTCGACCGACACAATGCCCAGACGGAAATTGCGAGTCTCCCATAGGTCTCCGCGTGCGACGGACTCGCCGCCGCCGGACCGGGCGCCCAAGCGTGCGGAGGAACTACTCGGATGGCTCCTGGAGTTTCGCCAGCTATTGATGCCGGGCGAGGTGGCCGGAATCCTCCGGATCGACAAGAAGAAGGTCTATGTGTTGCCGATTCCCCGGATCGAACTTTCCGAACGCCGGGTGCGGTACGACCCACATTCTGTCCGGAGTTACCTGATCAGCAAGACGACCGGTATGCTTGACCCGACTCCCTTGGCTTCGTTCTGCACCTCGTTTGGCATGCACGGAGGCATGATGAACGCGCACGATGTCGGCCGGTTTCTTCGCGTACCGACTCGCCATGTCGGCACGCTCGACATTCCGAGCCAATCGTCCAGGGAACCCGGGCGGACGTGGCCCGCCGCGCAGGTAGCAGCTTGGCTCTGGGCACACAGACGTGAGCCGGCCCGTGATTGAGGATCGCGACGGACGGTATCGCGTCATCGCCAGGTGGCGAGGCTTCCCGTATATCTGCGTCACCGTCGGCGCCAAGAAGACCGATGCGAGCGCGTACCACGACACCCTGAAGGCTCTTCGGGATGATGGCCGCCGCGACATACTTGAATGCATCGCGAGCGGCGAGATCGATCTTCAAACGGTTCACCACTGTGTCCGCGATCGAGGGGCGCGCCGCTTGACCCTCAAGGACCTCGGCGTTGGCGCTCACACCGCGCCGAGTCTGAAGGTTCTCTACGACGCCTGGGTTGTATGGCTGAAGCTGCCGGGTACGACGTCGCCGCGCACTGGCCGGCCGTTCGCCGCCGGAACCATCGAGCGTTACGAGGACAGTTGGGGTGAACTCTTCCTGTTTCTGAAAGGACGCGAGGCGTCTCTTGCCTCCCTCACTCGCGACAAGTTGGATGCGTTCGCCGACAAGCGCATCGCGGGAGGGGCATCGCCCTCTACGATCAATCGCGATTTCACAGCCTTCTACAGCTTCTTTCACTGGATTGCTGATCATCGCTCTGAGTTCGAGTTCAACCGCCCGCGCCTGGTGAAGCGCGCGGAACCCAAGTACAGCGATCAAGACCGTCACCTGGAGCCCGAAGAACTCGAGAGAGTGCGAAGCCATTGTCCAGCCGACTGGTGGCCGCTGTTCGAACTCCTGTACCGCACGGGGCTTCGCATCACCGAGATGCAGTATCTGCAGCGTGGCGACGTAGACCTCACGCGGGGTATCATTCGTGTCGTGGACCGGCCCGCCAACCACCTCAAGTCGCGAACAAGCGAGCGGCAGCTGCCGCTCACTCCACGGGCCACGAAGATCTTTGGGGTGTTCCTCGCGAACGGCGGTACGCCAACCGGTTTCGTCTTCCCCACGCAGCTACGGCATTATGACGACGCGTACCGCTGCTTCGAGGCCGTCTGTATCGCCGCGGGACTCCACGATGACGGCGCGGGTACAGCAGATGAAATCGCAACGATCGAGAATCGGATCGCCGCCTCCGATGGCAAGCCGAATGTTGAAGACGTGCGGAAGCTCGAGCAGTTGAGGAAGCGTGGGCCTCAGATTCGAGCGACGCGCAGCCTTCACAGTCTCCGTCATACCTTCGGGGTCGCCTGCGCCCGTGCCGGTCTGCATTCCACGGTAATCCGGGACCTCCTGGGGCACAGCACCGTGTTGACGACCGAGCGATATATGCGCTACGCCGCCGATGCGACTGAAGGGCGGCGTCACGCGAAGGCCATCGAGCAGGCGTTGTCCGGAAATGGATCAAGGCGCCGGAAGGTTACCCCAAATTTACCCCAAAGCACGAAACGAGGCCCTGGTGGTCGGCGCCCGCGGCACCCCAGATAGCCGCGTATTCCAGTATCGTGTGGATGTTCTCGCGTAGCGCTCTCACTCTGAAGCAAGCGACTTTTCGTGTGTGTTGCGCGGACCGACGCGGCCCGCGATCTTAGGAGTCTGGGAGGGCTGGCAGAACGGCTATTGCACCGGTCTTGAAAACCGGCGCCGCGAAAGCGGCTTACAGGTTCGAATCCTGTGCCCTCCGTTGTCCGCCGTAGCGCATGCCCGCCGACGGCCGCCCCTCGGCCAAGCCGAACGCTCCCACGACCGAATCGGGTTGAACCCCGCCCCCCCCACGTCTAGATTCCGCCTCTCGCACCGCCGGAGACGTGGCCGAGAGGCTGAAGGCGGCGGTTTGCTAAACCGTTATAGGGCCTAAAAGCTCTATCGAGGGTTCGAATCCCTCCGTCTCCGTGTACTCCCCGCCGAGATCGTATACAAGGCGGGGGACCAGACCCCGACCGGGGGTAACGCACATACCAATTGTAGGAGAGTACGAGGGTAGGAGAGTAGGTTGGTGAGACGGCGGGACGGCCTGACCGTCTCGCCGTCTTCCTTATTACTACCCTCCTGCCCTCCTACCCTTCTACCGTCCTACTCTCCTACTCTCTCCCTATGACCGCCCCCCGCCTCCGCTTCGCCCCTAGCCCCACCGGATATCTCCACGTGGGCGGCGCGCGCACGGCGCTGTTCAACTGGCTCTACGCCAAGAAGTACGGCGGCCAGTTCCTGCTGCGCATCGAAGACACCGATAAGGCGCGCAGCACCGAAGCGAGCACGCGCGCGATCTTCGAAGGACTGGAGTGGCTGGGGCTCACGTGGGACGAAGAGGTCGTGTACCAGGGCGCCAACCTGCCACGCCACCAATCCGACGCCCGCCGGCTGCTCGACGCGGGCGCAGCCTACCGCTGCTTCTGCACCCGCGAGGAACTCGACGCGCGGCGCGCCGAGGCCGAGGCGCGCAAGGAGTCGTTCAAGTACGACCGGCGGTGCGATGCGCTGCCCCGCGAAGAGGTGGACCGCCGGGTGTCGGCGGGCATGCCATTTGTGATCCGCTTTCGCGTGCCCGACGGCGCGACGAGTTGGACCGACCTGGTGCACGACACGATCAGCTTCCCCAACAAGGACATCGAGGATTTCGTGATCCTCCGATCCGACGGGACGCCGATCTACAACCTGGCGGTGGTGTCCGACGACATCGCCATGCGGATCACGGTGGTGATGCGCGGCGACGACCACATCTCGAACACGCCCAAACAGATTCTGCTGTACGCCGCGCTGGGCGCCGAGCTGCCGACGTTCGCGCACCTGCCCATGATCCACGGATTGGACGGCAAGAAGTTGAGCAAGCGGCACGGCGCCACGGCCGTGGCCGACTACCAGCACATGGGGATCCTCCCCCAAGCGATGCTCAACTTTCTGGCCCTCCTCGGCTGGTCGCCGGGCCGCGACATCGAGGTGATGACGGTACCGCAGATGATCGAGTTGTTCAGCGTGGACGGGTTGCTCAAGAAGGCGTCTGTGTTCGACACGGCCAAGCTCGAATGGATGAACGGACAGCATCTGAGCCTGCTCGCGAGCGCCGAGATCGAGCCGCGGGTGACGCCGGCCCTCGTCAAGGCAGGGCTGGCCACGGCGAGCGAGCTGCGGGAGCGGCACGAGTGGTACCTGTCGCTACTCGACCAGCTCAAAGTGCGCTCACGTACGATCGACGACATCGTGCGGCAGGCCGCGCCCTTCCTCCAGGACGAGATCACCTACGACGCGGCAGCCGAGGCCAAGCAGTGGAGCGACCGGCCCGCCGCGGCCGAACTGCTGCACGCGACCCGCGACGCGCTGGCCGGTGTGGCCGAGTGGGAGGCCGCGCCGATGGAACTGGCGCTGCGAGGGCTGGCCGACGCCAGAGGCCTGAGCGGCGGTAAGGTATTCCAGCCGCTGCGCGTGGCACTCACCGGCCTCGGCGTGAGCCCCGGCATTTTCGAGGTGCTCGTGCTGCTCGGTCGCGAGCGATCGCTGGCGCGCATCGACGCGGCAATCCATCATCTCAGCGCGTGACCGCGGGTCGGGCCGCTCGGCGGGGGGCCGGCCACGCGACCGTCGGGCTAATCCCGACGGCTTTGCCGGGGAAACATATGTTGACCCTCCGCCGCAAAAAGCCGTACATTCGTGGCCGAACGCGGAGCACGCGATCGCTGCTTGCCGCAGCGGCGCGCCCCCGCCGCGGACGAGGCCGGCCGATGACGGAGCCACTTACCCAGTTGGAACGGCGCGTCTATCACTATTTGATAGACTTCCTCGCCGAACATACTTACCAGCCGAGCATTCGCGAGATCGCGAAGAAGTTCCGCATCAAGTCCACCAAAACGGTGTCGGACCTGCTGCACTCGCTGGAGAGCAAGGGGTACATCCAGCGCGACGAATCGCGCTCGCGCGGCGTGCACATTTTCGGATTCGCGGCGGCCGGCGCCACGCAGCCCGTGCCCTGCCTGCCGATGTCGGCGGCGGGCGAAGCCGGCGCGCTGCCCCATACCAAGCGCTACATCACGATGGACCGCCGGTTCCTGCCGGGCGACGACGTGGTGTTCCTGCGCGCCGCGGACGACGCGGTGAGCAGCCGCGGCATCCTGGCCAACGACTATGTGATGGTGTCACCGTCGGCGCGAGCCAAGGACGGCGACATCGTGGCGGCGCGCGTGGGCGGTCTGACGACGGTACGCACGCTCACCCACCGCGGGGCGACGATCGTGCTCGAAGGCGCGGCGACGACGCCGCCCATCGAAGTGGGCCCGACCGACGACTTCGCGATTCTGGGCGTGGTCTGCGGGGTGTTCCGCCCGTTCGTGGAGAACGAACCCGCGCCGCCGGAACCGCTGCCGGCCGACTGAGGGCTCGCCGGGCGCGTCAGTGCGAGGATGAATCGGGCGGGGCCGCGTTTCCCGCCCGCTCCTTCTCCCGCGCTTCGTGCAGCTTCTCGTTGCGCGCACGGATGCGTTCGACCGCTCGCTTGAACTCGTCCTCGGTCACGGACATCTGCGCGTGGAAGAGCAGGTCCTCGCGCATCCCCTCGTCGTACCGGCTGTTCAACGTGGGGTTGGCCTGCAGCCTGAGCGGCAGCAACGCGAACAGCGCATTCGGAATCATGAACTTGCCGAGTTGGATGCCCTGCTGATCCCACCCGTACTTCTTGCCGTCCTTGGTGACGGTCCAGTCGCCGGGGGTGCGCTGGTGCCCCGCGGCCTCGAGCGAATCGAGCATCGCACCGTAGACGTCGGCCACCATGCTGTCGATCTTCTCGGCGGGCGTCTTGAGCGGCAACGCGAAGTAGCCGGGCTCCACCTTGATGCGGGCGTCGGGCAGCGCGGGCACGACGCCGGTGGCGACGCCGGCCCCGCCCGGCACGCCCAGTCCATTGCCGGTACCGCCGGCCGCCTGCGCCGGCGGCACGGCGGTGGGGATCGTCACGGGCACCTGTGAGGGAATCGCGGTAGGCGCGACGAGCGGCGCCGGTCGTCCGGCCCTGGACGCCGCGGCCTTGGCGGGCGTCTGCACCGACGACGGCGCCACCTGTCCCACCCGCACGTAGTGGAGCGTTTCGGGCTTGATGTGCTCGGCCGCCGAGTACCCGCCAAGCAGGATCCCGATGGGATATCGGAACACCATCTGCGCAAGCAGGAGCGCAATCGCCAGGTGGAGGGCAATCGATGCCGCGAAGCCGCCGGGCGACCGTTTCCGGCGATCGAATTGCCGGATCACGTCACGCCCGCGGTGAGGGATTGGAGCACGCGGCCGGCGCGGCGCGCCGCCTCGCCCAATCGCTCGGGATTCGTGATGAACGAGATGCGGAAGAACCCCTCGCCCCCCTGGCCGAAGCCGGAGCCGGCGAGCACGATCACCCCCTCGTCCTCGAGCAGCCGCTCGGCGAACAGCGCGCTGGGAATTCCCTCGGGGAGCGGGATCCACAGGTACATCGTGGCGCGCGGCGTCTCGCATTCGAAACCGGCCGCGCGAAACGCCGCCACGGCAGCGTCGCGGCGCTGCCGGAACACGGCCACGTTGGCCGGCACGAACTCCGCGTAGCTGTCCAGTGCCGCCACGGCCGCCGCCTGCACCGCCTGGAACGAACCGGTGTCGGTGAACGATTTGACGCGGGCGAGCGCGGCCGCGATCTCGGGCCGGGCCACGGCCCACCCACAGCGCCACCCGGTCATGTTGTAGGTCTTGGACATCGAGTGGAATTCGATGGCCACGTCGCGCGCGCCGTCGATCTCGAAGATACTCGGCGCCACGTACCCGTCGTACGTCAGTTCGCTATATGCATTATCATATACGAGCAGGAGGTCCAACTCGCGGCAGCGGCGCACCGTGCGTTCGAGGTAATCGCGCGGGGCGACGGCCGACGTCGGGTTGTTCGGATAGTTGAGGTAGACGATGCGCGACCGGCGGAGCACGTCGGCGGGCACGTCGTCCAGCTCGACGAGAAAGTTGGTGCGCGGCCGGAGGGCGTACGTGTACACCTCGCCGCCGGCGAGCCGCGTGCCGCCGGCGTACGAGTTGTAGCCCGGTTCGGGCACGATCGTGGCCTGCCCCGGATCGACGTACGCCAGCGCGAGGTGGGAGATGCCCTCCTTGCTGCCGATGAGCGGCACCACTTCACGCATCGGGTCGAACCGCAGTCCGAACCGCTTGGCCATCCACGCCGACACGGCCTCACGGAACTCCACGAGCCCGATGCCGAATCCGTAGCGGTTCATGGCGGGCACGGTCGCCGCCTCGGCCAGCCGCCGCTGCGCTGCGGGCGGCGGCATCAGATCCGCGTCGCCCGGACCGAGATCGATCACGTCCACGCCCGCCGCCAGCAGCTCGCGCTTGCGCTGCGTGGCACGGGCCATGGCGTACTCGGGCAGGGTGTCCAGGCGATGCGCGGTCTTGAGCACTAGGTGTGCATCCTGACGGGGTTGCGAACGGTGCTGAAGCCCGGAACGTCCACTTGTACCTCGTCGCCCGGGGCAAGGGTCCCGACGCCGGCCGGCGTACCCGTGAGCACCAGGTCGCCCGGCACGAGCGTCATCACCCTTGAGATATACGCTAACAGAGCCGGAATCGTGAAGACCATGTGCGTTGCCGACCCCCGTTGGCGTTCCGTGCCGTTTACTTGGGTGACCACGGAAAGCGACGACAGGTCGGCCGGCGGGGCGTGGGGCGCCCCCACGGCGCAGAACGTGTCGAACCCCTTGGCGCGGGTCCACTGCGAATCGGACCGTTGGAGGTCGCGTGCCGTCACGTCGTTGGCGGCGAACACGCCGCCGATCGCCGAGCGAGCCTGGTCTTCGGACGCGTGGCTGAGCGACCGCCCCAGGAGGATGCCGATCTCCCCTTCGTATTCCACCTGCTTTGACATCGCGGGGAGCACGATGGGTTGCCCCGCCGGAATGAGGCTCGAGGGCGGCTTCAGGAAGATCAGCGGCTCGGCGGGCACGTCGTTGCCAAGTTCCCTGGCGTGTTCGGCGTAGTTGCGCCCTACGCAGACGATCTTGGACGGAAGCGCAAAGGGCAGCGGAGCGGAGGCGGGCATAGCGGGAAGTTAGCGGCTGGCGAGGCCACCGGCCATTTGCGGCCCCTTCACCGGACGCGGCCGGCCGTTGTCGGCGCTAGTCCGCGGCGTAGAAGCGGCGGATCACGGGGCGCAGGTCCTCCCACGGCTCCATGACCCGGAGCGCCGGCGGAAGTCCGCGCAGCAGTTCGGCGCCATACCGTGCCGTGACGATGCGCGAATCGGCGATCACCACGGCCCCGCGGTCGGTACCCGAGCGGATCAACCGTCCGAATCCCTGCTTGAGCTTGAGCGCGGCGTCGGGGATCATGTAGTCCTCGAATGGGTCCCCGCCCCGCTGTTCGATGGCTTCGCAGCGCGCCGCGGTGAGTGGTTCACCCGGCACGCGGAAGGGAATCTTGGCGATCAACAGCGCGCGCAGCGGCTCGCCCGGCACGTCCACCCCCTCCCAGAACGAGGTCGTGCCGAGCAACACGCCGCGCCCCGATTCCTGGAAGCGCGTGAGCAGGCGGTCGCGCGAGTCCTCGCCGTGCACGAGTAGCGGCCACCGGCGCTCCACGTTCTTGGCGCGCAGCAGTTCGGCGGCGCGGCGCACCTCGCGGTGGCTGGTGTACAACACGAATACGCCGCCATCGGACGCATCGGCGAGGTCGAGCAGCATGCGCACCACGGCGTGTGCGTGGCGCTCGACGTCGCGGTTGGGCGCGGGCGTGTCGGTGGGAATGGCGAGCAGCGCCTGGTGCGCGTAGTCGAACGGCGATGGCAGGATGCGCGTGACCGGCTCCAGGTCCGACGTCGTGAGCCCCAGCCGGCCGGCCATGAAGTCGAACCGGCCTTCGGCGGCCAGCGTGGCGCTCGTGACCACCGCCGTCCGGACCCGCGCGAACAGATCCTCGCGCAGAATGGGGGCGAGGTCCAGCGGCACGCTCGATACGGCCACGGCCCGATCTCGGCCGCGCGCTTCGATCCATCGCACGGTCTCGCTGCCCGGGTTGGGATCGAGTGCTTCGCGCAGCGCATCGCCGGCCCCCTGCAGTCGGCGGGAGACGGCGCGCATCTCGGCGAGCATCGGTGCCGCGTCCTCCGCGCGCTGGCTGCCCTCGAGGCGCTCGCGCACCAGCGTCAGCCCCTCATCGAGCAGCGACAGCTCGCCCAGCGTGTTCTCCAGCGATACACGCAGCCCGCCGCGCCACGCGGGGTGCAGCGCGAAGTCGTCGGTGAGGCGCAGCACCTGCCCGCCCGACTGCGCCAGCAGCTCGTCGAGCACGTCGAACAGGATGGCGCTCTTGTCTCGCGCCGAATGGACAGACGGTGCGAGGCGCTTGCCGATGAGGTCCAGGCTCGCCTCGCCGAGCAGGTCGCGCGCCGATGACAGCCGGGCCACGAGCGTGGGCAGCAGGCCGCGCCCCCTCCGCTCGAGCCGATTGAACAGGCGCTGCAGGCCGCGGCGCGTGACGCTCGCGCCCAGGTGAGCGGCGGCGGCGTCTTCGAGGTGGTGCCCTTCGTCGATCACGATGCGCCGGTACGACGGGAGCACCGCGGCCTCCTGCCAATTCTGCGACGCGCGGCGCACGGCGATGTCGGCCAGCAGCAAGTGGTGGTTCACCACCACGACGTCGGCCTGCGCGGCGGCCCGGCGCGCCTTGAACAGGAAGCAGTCGTTGAAATGCGGGCACTGCATGCGCGTACAGAGGTCCGACTCGGCGGCCACCTCGTCCCAGATCTCGGGCGACGGCGCCGTGACGAGATCGCTGAGCGAGCCGTCGGTGGTGCGGCGCGCCCATTTCGCGATCGACTCGAGTTCGTCCTGCGTGCCGTCCTCGAACAGCGACGAGCCCGACGCCCGCGCCTGCTCGAGCCGCGCCAGACAGAGGTAGTTGCGCCAGCCCTTGAGCAGGGCGAAGCGCACCTTCTGGTCGGTGAGGGCCCGCGCGAGAAAGGGCAGGTCCTTGCGCACGAGCTGTTCCTGGAGGTTGATCGTGTTGGTGGACACGACGGTGCGTTCGCCGTTGGCGGCGGCCCAACGCAGGGCCGGCACGAGGTAGCCGAGCGACTTGCCGATGCCGGTGCCGGCCTCGAGCATCGCCACGCCGCCGTCGTTGTACGTCTGCGCGACCAGCCGCGCCATCTCGCGCTGCGCGGGGCGGTCTTCGTACCGCTGGTGGATGCCGGCCACGGGGCCGCCCGGCCCCAGGTCGCGCGACAGCTGGTCGAGATCGATGGGCCGGGCTTGCGCTTCGTGCGGCACCTCGACCACCACGTACAGGCGGGAGGCGGCGTTGTCGATGATCGCGAAGCCGATGCCGTCGTCGTGCAGGCGCGCGGCCACGGCAAGGTCGGCGTCCGAGGGATCGAGCACGCCCGAGGGGTGGTTGTGCACGAGGATCTCGCCGCGCTGCGCGAACCCGGGCAGGGCCAGCACGCTGGTGACGTCGCCGCGGGAGACGACGCGGCCGGTCTGGAACACACCGTCGGCGTCTTCAGTGCAGACGAAGCACACCTCGCGGCCCCCGGCAAGTCCGATCGCCGCGCGCAGCGCGGCGGCGACTTTGGGGCTGAGGCGCGACTCCGGCATGCCACAAACCTAACCCGTGGGCGGCGGGCACCACAGTTCAGGCGCGGCGGGCGGGATCATCTTGCCGCAGAGGGTCGCGATCTGGATGGTGGAGCAGTTCCAACGAGTGAGTTGCTGTTGCCGTTCAGATCCGCCGCATCCGTCTCATCCGTCAGATTGCAGTTCTGGCACTTGCGCGTGTCGTTGCTGTTGAGGCGTCCTACGTCTTGAGCGGCTTCTTCCTGGCCGCCGGGAACAGGACATTGTTGAGAATGAGCCGGTACCCGGGGGAGTTCTTGTGGAGCGACAGGTCGGTGGGCGGATTGCCGATCGCGTGCTCGGGGTCTTCGGGATCGTGGCCGCCGTAGTAGGTCCACGTTCCCTTGCCGTAGTCGCCGTGGAGGTATTTGACCCACGGCGTGCCCTCCTCGAAGGCCAGCACGACGTCGCTGGGCTTGAGGGTGGTCTTGGTGAAGCTGGTCGTGACCCCATAGAAATCGTTGATCACGCTCCGGTGGTCCTGCACGAGCATCGACGCCACGGGATCGAACTTGGCCGAGAAGTTGAACAGCGTGAACGTGCCCAGCGGCTGACGGCGGGCCGGGTCGTTCACCTGGTGGCCGTCGATGTCGCTCATCGAGTTCACGTAGGGCGACATCTCGAGGTGGGCATCGCGGAAGGCGAGGGCGCGCGACCAGTCCATCTTCCGGTCGGCGTCGGGGTCCATGGGTGTGCCGTCGGAGAAGGGCTGCGCGATGTCCACGTCGTGGCCGGCCAGCGCGAGGTCCAGCGTCTCGGTGGCTCCGCACATCGCGAACAGGAAGCCGCCGTTGGTCACGAACTGGCGGATGCGGTCGGCGACGTCCTTCTTGAGCGCCGGCACATTCGCAAACCCATATTTCCGAGCCGTGGTGAGCGCGGTCTGCACCATCTCGATGAACCAGGGCGCGTCGCGGTACCCCAGATAGAACTTGTTGAACTGCCCCGTGAAGTCCTCGTGGTGCAGGTGCAGCCAGTCGTACTTGCTCAGGTCGCCGTGTTCGACCTCGTCGTCGTAGACCGGCGTGTACGCGATGCCCGCGTACTTGAGCGCGAGCGTCACCGCGTCGTCCCACGGCGCGGCATCGGGCGGCGTGTACACGGCGATGCGCGGCGCTTTCTCCAGCGGCACCGAGTCCATGTTCGAGTCCTGGATGAGCGCGCGCACCGACGCGAGCTTGGCGTCGTCCATCGGCTCGACGGTGACGCCGTCCAGCGCCGCCTCCGTGCGCAGTTCCTCCACGTCGGGCAACAGGAACGACCCGCCCCGATAGTTGAGCAGCCATTCCGATTTGAGCCCGGCCTTGAGCGCCCCGAAGGTGAGCCCGTACGCCTTGAGGTGGTCGGCCTGTGCGTCATCCATGGGCACGAGCACGTGCGCCACGTCGAACCGCGGCAGCCGCACGAAGCGCGCCCCCACGGCGGCCACCGCCATGTGCCGCAGCCAGTCGCGCCGCCTCATGCCTGCACCGCCGCGGCCGCAGGGCGTCCGCCACCCTGGCCGCCCCCGGGAATGGACTGACGGGCCAACTCCAATTCGCGCCGCGCCTGCGGCACGAGCGCGCTCTCCGGATACGTGAGGATCATGTGTTCCAACCGCTGCAAGGCGCCGGCCGCGTTGCCGCTGCGGCGCAACTGGCGTGCCCACGCCAGCTCCGCGCCCGGCGCTTCGGGGCTGTCGGGAAAATCCTTCAGAATGCGCGCCCAGATCCCCACCGCCGCGCTGTCGGCGTGGCGGGCCTCGTCGATGCGCGCCACCAGGGACAGCAGCGCGGACGCCGCATCGGCGTGGCCGGCCGCGGCCTGCGTGAACGCGGTCGCGGCGCCGGTCGAATCGAGCCGCGCCAGGGCGAGGAACGCCCGCCCCACGTCGGGAGCGCTGTCTTCCGGCATGCGCGTGATGAGCCCCAAGGCTTCGGCCAGTTCGGGGGAAGCGTCGGTGGAGTTGCGGAGCATGGCGCGGGCGCCGGACAGGTTTCCCTCGTAGAGCGCCAGCCATCCCGCCGCGTCGCTGGAGTCGGCGTCGGGGCCGGCGCGATCGAGCGCCGCCCGCGCGCGCTCGAGATTCCCCGTGCGCACCCAGCCGAACGCCACCGATCGTTCCAACGCTTCGAGCTGCACCGGAAGCAGCAGGTGCGCGAAGCCCTGCACGAGCGCGTCCGCTTCGGCCGGCTTGCCGGCCGCCGCCAGCGCCCGCACGCGCAGCGGCAGCACCGTTGCCGCAGCGTTGGCCGAATCGACGCCGGACGCGGGGGCGAGGGCGAGCGCCGTTTGCGGATCGCCGGCGTTGAGCGCGGCCGCGGCGGCCTGCAGGGCGAGCGTGGGCGAGGCGCGCACGTGCAGCGCGGCCACGTACGCGTCGCGGGCCAGCGCCCATCGCTCTTCGGCTCCGGCGCGCGCCGCGAAGTCCAGCCACGCATCGATGCTCGCGCTGTCGGGGCGGAGATCCCGCAGCGCGGCCCACGCGTTGCCGGGCGATCCCCAACTCATCTCCAGTTCGGCCAGCGCGCGGCGCGCGCCGAGATCCACCGGCAGCGAGCGGAACGCGGCGCGCACCGAGTCGCGCGCGCCCTCCGGCGCCGGCGCCAGCGCGTACGCCGCCGCCTGGTCGAGATCCGGATTGGCGGCCAGCGCGCCTCGCCACGCCGCGGCCGACGACGCCCACTGGCCGAGCGCGGCGCGCGACTCCGCGAGTTCCATCTGGAGCGACGACGTGGTGCCCAAGGCGAGCCCGGCCAGCCGAATGATCGAGTCCGCCTCGACGGCCCGGCCGTTCTGCAGCAGGAGGCGCGCGTACTCGCGGTACGGATCGGCCGAGCCGGGAATGGCCTGGACCCAATCCTCGAACGATCGACGCACCATGTCGTCGCGCGCCAGCATGCTGTAGGCGCGCAGCTGCACGCTGCGGAACACCGGCTCGGTAGGATTCTGCGCGATGAGCGAGTCGAGCGGCACGAGCAGCGAGTCGGTCTGGTGCAGCTCGGCGTACACGCGTTCGAGCCCGAGCATGGCGTTCACGCGGTCGGGGCCCTGCAGCGCCGTGCGGTACAGCGGCGCCGCCGCGCGGTAGTTTCCGGAACCCTCGAGGTCGAGCGCGCGGTAGAAGGCCGACGTGTCGGCCCGCTGCGCGCTGGCCAGCGCGGGCGCGAGGAGGGCGATGGCCAACGCGAGCCTACGGATTGCCGCCGCCATTGATCCGCTTGAAGTACTCGAGAACGGCGCGGCGCTCGTCGGCCGACAGGCCGCGCAACTCGTCCCAGGTGGGTGGGCGGTACTTCACGCCGGCCCGCCCCGCGGCCTCCTGGTTCTGCGGCGCGAACAGCTTGGGGTTCACCGCCGACTCGGACTCGCGCTTGCCCGTGTCGTCGCGCTCGTCCTTCTGGAGGGAGCGGCCGGCATCGAGCATGTGACGCAGCAACTGTTCCTGGCGGGCGACCGTGGCGGCGTCCACTCGGCCATTCTGGAGCGCGTCGGCCACGGCGCGCGCCTCCTTGGCGAGTTGAGCGGCGCGGTCACCGCCCGCGGCGTCGCTGAGGTCGTCGAGCTGCTGCGATAGCCGCCGCTCCTGGTTGGCCAGCATGCGCGCCGTGGCCTGCGCGTCGAGACTCATCTGGCCCTGGCCAGGCAGCGGAAGCAGGCTCTGCGCCTGCGAATTGATGGAGCCCTGCTTCTTGGCGGCGTCCTGCAGCTGCTGCAGCATCTCGGCGAACCCGGACGCCGAGCTGGCGGAGTTGGCGCGCTGCCGGTCGCGGGCCAGCGCGGCCGCCGCCTGGTTGAGCGCGTCGGCGGCGGCGCCCATCGTGGACGGCGTCTGTTCGGCGTTGCGCGGATCGGCGGCCGATTTCGTGGCCTGGGCCACTGTCTGCGCCGCGTCACTCACCGCGCGCTGGGCGCGTCCCGAGAGCAGCGTGGTCTTCTGCGCCTGCTCCTGGAGTTGGCGCTGCGTCTGTTCGACGCCCTGCTGCAAGGCGCTCTGGTCGCCGCGCAGCCGTTCGGGTGCCGCCTGGCCGCTGCGCGTCTGGTCCTCGAGGCGAGACTCCTGCCGCGCCATCTGGAGCAGTTCCTGGACGGCGCGGTCCAGCTCCTGGGTGAGTTCGTTCTTCCATTCCGCCACCTGCGCGTCGCGCGCCTGCTGCATGGCTTGGGCGGCGTGCTGCATTTCGTCGGCGGCCGACCGGGCGTCGGCCCGTTGGCGCATGGACTGCTCGGACGCGCGGGCCATGGTCTGGGCGTCGTCCGCGCGCTTGGCGCCGGCGTTCGCGTGCTGATCGGCCAGCTTCTGCTGCAACTGCTGGATGGCGCTGGCCAGCCGGCCGGAGCGGTCGGCCAACTCGCGGGGCAGGTCGCGCGCGCCCACGGGCGGATTATTATCGTTCTGTGATGACCCGGCGGAGTCGGCGGTCGCGCCGCGGCGTGGGGCAGAATCGGCCAGCGTCCGCTCGCGTCCCGCAATATCCCGCGCCTCGTCGTGCAGCGTCTGCATGGCGCCCTCGAACGCGGCGCGCTGCAGCATCTGGGCGCTCTTGTCCAACTGCGCGCGCAACTGCTTCTGCAACGCCGCCAGGTTGGCCAGCGACCGCTGTGCGCTCCGCGCGTCGAGCTGCGTGGCGGCTGACCGGAGCTTCTGCATCTCGGCCAGAAGCTGGGGGGTGAGCGCGTCCTTGAGCATCTGCTGCGCGTCGCGCAGCTGCCGCGCCAGCGCGCTGTCGAGCGCGCCGGCCTGCGCGAGCTGCGCCTGAAGCTGGGCCGCCGCCTTCTGCAGTTGCTGCACGCGGTCAGCCAGGTCCTGCTGCTCCTTGGCCAACGCCTTGGCCTTTTCCGCCGACTCGTAGCTCATCGAGCGGGCGCGGTCGGCCGCGGCGGCGGCGGCCCGCGGGGCGTTCTCCACGGCCCGGTTCATCCCCTCGCGCGCCGCCTCGCTGGTTCGCTCCTGGAGGCTCTGTTCGGCAGTGGCGGTGCGCTGCACGGCGGTGACCGCGGAATCGGCCGCGGCGCGCGCGATCGCCCGGCGTTCGTCGAGGCTCGGCACCTTGAGCAGGAGCTCGCGGCTCGTGGCCCGCTGGGCCCAGGGAGAATTGTCCACCGCCGACAGCGTCACGTGGAGCGCGTCGCCCGGCTGCAACTGCCGGGCGGCGAGATCGATGATCACGTCCCCGCCCCACGCCGGCCCCTGGTTGGCCGCCAGGCGCTGAGTGGTTTCGGTGCGCCGGTCACCGGCGCCATCGCGCCAGAGGTGCAACTCCACCACCGACAGCCCGTGGTCATCGGCCGCCGCGCCCTGCAGCGTCACGGTGTCGAAGGCCGCGACGAGGGTGTCGGCACGTGGCGCCAGGATCTCCACGTGGGGCGCCGAGTCGGGCACCACCGTGACGTCGAGGACGGCGGGCACGTCCTGCACGGCGGCCTCGGCGCCGCGCGCGTACCAGCTCCAACGGCCGGTGGCGGGCGGCGCGAGCCGGCCGCTGAACGCGCGGCCGTCGGCGTGCAACGCCACGGAGTCGCGCTCGCCGGCCAGCCCGACGGCCACGAGCGGCGTGGACGCGCGGCCGGTGAATTCGATGATCGTGCCGCGCGGGATCACCACCGGTTCGCCCACGGGCAGCGTCTCGGCCGGGCGGTCGAGATACGACGGATAGACGGCGCGCATGGTGATCGCGCCCACGAACGGGCGATCCGTCACGCGCACCACGGCGGTATCGCTGTGCGCACGCCCGTCGGTGACGACGAGACTCAGGTCGCCGCCCAGCGGGCCGAGGACGAGCGACGCGAGCCCGGTGGCCGGCGACACGTCGAGTCTGCGGGTGGTCCATCCCTCACCGGTGGTGCGGTCCTGCAAGTCCACCGTGGCGCGCCCGATCGCGGTCACGGTCACGCGCACGGTATCGCCGCGCAGTACGAGGCGCGGCAGCCCCTCGAAGGCGAGCGGCGCGAGCAGCGTACCGCGCCAGGCGCTCACGGGGCGCAGCAGCGCCATGAGGCCGTCGCCCTGCAGCGGCGCCACGACGCCGAGCAGCAGGGCGGTGACGGCCGCCGCGGCTCCCACCTGGAGCGTGCGACGGCGGGCGTGTCCGCGCATGACCGGAGCGAGGGCCCCGCCGTGGGCGCCCAGCGACTCGCCGAGCACCGCCGCCGCGCGGCGGCCGAACGCGCCGGTGTCGGCCACTTCGATGGCGCCGCGCAGTGCGCCCGCGCGCAACGACCGCTCGCGCTCGATGGCGGCGGCGATCTGGGCGCGCGATGTGCGCTGGTGCAGGCGGCGGCGCGTGCGGAAGGCCACGGCGCCCACGCCGGTCACCAGCAGCGCCCACACGATCAGCGGCAGGGCGCGTGGCAGGGCCAGCCAGCGGGCGTGGCCGAGCAGGAGCACCGCGGCCGAGGCCAGCCCGCAGCACAGGGCCACGCCGAGCGCGGCGCCGGCCGCCAGTTCGAGCCGGCGGGCGCCAGCGCGCTCCCGCTCCACCAACTCGACGATCGTCACGGGGTGGGCCGGCTGGTCACGGCGTAGACGAACAGATTGACGCCCATGCGCAGCGCCGCCTCGTGCAGGGCCGGCGGGTCGTGGTACACGTCGGGGTCCTCCCAGCCGTTGCCGAGATCGCTGGAGAACGAGTAGTACACGGCCAGCCGGTTGCCGAGAAAGATGCCGAATCCGCGCGCCGGGAGCCCATCGTGGACGTGGATCTTGGGCAGCCCTTTAGGGAAATCGTATACTATGTGGTAGATCGGGTGCGACAGCGGCACGTCGACCAGCGGCCGGTCGGGGAACACCCGCTTGATCTCGCGCCGGAAGTACGGGTCGAGCCCGTAGTTGTCGTCCACGTGCAGGAATCCGCCCCGCTCCAGGTATTCGCGCAAGCGCACGATCTCGGCATCGCTGAAGTGGATGTTGCCGTGCCCGGTGACGTGGATGAACGGATAGTCGAACAGCTTGTCGTCCATCAGCGTGACGCGGGCCTCGGTGCGGTCCACCTTGAGCGAGGTGCGTTCGCGGATCGCTTCGAGGAGATTGGGCAGACTCGAGGGATTGGCGTACCAGTCGCCGCCCCCCTCGTACTGCAGGCGCGCGATGGTGAGCCGCGGCGCCGCGAACGCCGCCGCACGGACCGCGCCTGCCGGGCGCGCGCCGGCCAGCGGCAGCAGCAGGGCCGCCACCACCGCCGCCCGCCAGGCCCGCCTCATTCGGCGTCCTGTGCCATGCGGTAGGCGAGGTTGCGCGGCGCGTCGAGTTCCCGGGTCAGCTCGGCGGCGGTGTCGCGCACCGAGTAGCCCTGGGCGCGCAGCTCGCGCGCGCGTTCCCGCAACGCCGCCTCATCCAGCACGGGCGCGGGCGCTCCGGCCACGACGATCACGACTTCCCCCTTGGGCGGCGTCTCCGAATAGTACGCCGCCAACTCGGCCAGCGTTCCCCGCCGCACCTCCTCGTGCAACTTGGTCAGTTCGCGCCCCACCGCCGCCAGCCGCGCCGGTCCGGCCCGATCGGCCAGCGCCGTGAGTGTGTCGAACACGCGGGCGGGCGCCTCGTACAGCACCACCGTGAACGGCGACTGCACCATCTCGACCAGCCGCCGGGCGCGGTCGGCGCCCCCGCGCGGCAGGAACCCGAAGAACGTGAACGGCTCCGCGGGAAATCCGGCGACGACAAGCGCCGCGAGCAGTGCCGACGCCCCGGGAACCGGGACCACCGCGATTCCCGCGTCGATGGCCGCGCGCACCAGCCGCGCCCCAGGATCGGACACGAGCGGCGTGCCGGCGTCCGTTACAAGCGCCACGTCGTCGCCGCGCTGCAGCCGCTCGAGTATGCGTGGTGTGAGCTTCGCCTCGTTGTGCTCGTGGTACGCCTGGGTGGGCGTGGCGATGTCGTACCGATCGAGCAGATGACGGGAGTGGCGCGTGTCCTCGGCCAGCACGAGCGCCACCGCGCGCAGCGTCTCCACCCCCCGAAACGAAAAATCCCCCATGTTCCCGATGGGGGTACTCACCACGAACAGGCGCCCGGGCACCACGACCGCCCCGCCCCCGCCGTCGGCGGGAGTCACACCACCTTCCACGGCAGCCGCTCGTACAGGCCGGCCGACTGGAACAGGTGACGCCGGCCCCAGGTGAGGTCGTGGAGGACCGTCTCGGGTGACGCCGTCTCGTGGTCCGTGGCGACGAAGAGGAATTCCTTGATCCACGCGCCCACGCCGTCGGTGAGCGTCTTGGTGTCCGCCACCACGTCGCCGGCTGCGCGGCCGTCGAAACCGAAGCCATCGAGCACCGGATGGTCGGGCAGGACGTTCTGGCGCGCCGACTCGGCCAGCGTGGCGGCGTTCTCGCGGCCGCCGGTGGTGAGGCGGTCGACGAGTGCCGCCACAAGGTCGCGATAGGCGAGCAGGAGCCCTGGCGGCGCCTGCGTGGGCAATGGATCGAGCCCCGCCCAGCGGCGCAAGCGCGTGCCCTCGGCCTGGCCCTCGCGCGCGAAGAGTTTGGCCACGCGGTCGGCGGGCGTGCCGTGGTGGGTCGTGGACAAAAAGGAGCGCTGCACCGCGCCGTTGTTGAACACGAGATAGTTCACCGTGTCCTCGGCCACGATCTCCATGAACCCGTCGAACGCCATCGCGTTGAGGTACGGGAAGAGCACCTCGGGGTCGGTGACGCGCATGCCGGGGGACCAGGGTTCATCGGGGCGCGCCTGCGATTCGAACATGCAGGCGAGCTGCTGTTCGTCGGCTTCATGGAAGCAGATGTCGCCGTACTCAGGCTCGGACGGAATGCGTTCGAGTGCCGTGGCGATCCCCACGGCGCGGGATCCGCTCGCGTTCATGATCGTGGCGTTCACCACCTCGCCGCGCAGGAGGTAGAACACCACGAACTCCTCGGGCAGCCACACGGCGACATAGGCGGCCACGCGCGCCGACCGGTCGCGCTTGGCGTCGGTGAGGAGATTGCGGACGTGGATGTACGCGAGCCGCGTGCGTGGCAGGAGGACGCGCACGTACGGGAAGCGGAGAGCGGCTACGGTCGACGGCATCCAGCGGGGGCGCATGGGCGAGAGTACCGAATACACGAACGCCTGGAAGGCCGAGACCGGCCTTCCCGGCGAAACATGCGACGCGCCAGCGACCGTGGCAATACGGATCAGGCCGCGTGCTGCTGGACTTTGGACTCGATGTGCGCGCGCGGCACCGCACCCACGATCTGATCCACCACCTTGCCATCCTTGAAGAACAGGAGCAGGGGAATGGAACGCACGTTGAACCGTGTGGCCGTCTTGATGTTGGTGTCCACGTCGAGCTTGGCCACTTTGACCTTTCCGGCGTAAGTGATGGCGATCTGATCCAGCACCGGCGCTATCATCCGGCACGGTCCGCACCACGTGGCCCAGAAGTCCACGATCGTGAGGCCCGGGTTCTTCTCGACTTCCTGTTCGAAGTTGGTGTCCGTAACCGCCGTGGTATTCGACATCCCGTTCTCCCCGGCGCGAGCCTGACCGGCCCGGCGCCCATCGTTATGTTATAGCGCCCAAGCCCAGTTGGAGCGCTCCCCATGTCCGCATCTCCGCCGCGCGGCACCCGCATCGCCCACATCGGAATCGCCGTGCCCGCGCTGGACGCGATCTTGCCGTTCTACCGAGACGTGCTCGGCATGCCCGTCGTGCCGCTCGACGACGCCGACGGGGCCCGCATCGCGGGGCTGGCCGCCGGCGACTCGCTGGTGGAACTGCTCCAGGCCCAGACAACCGATTCGCCCGTCGCGAAGTTCCTGGCCAAACGCGGCCCCGGCATCCATCACATCTGCTTCGCGGTGGACGACCTCGACGCCACGCTCGCGCGCTGCCGCGCCGCGGGGCTCCGCCTGTTGGACGCGACCCCGCGCATCGGTGCCGAAGGCAAGCGGATCGCGTTCCTGCATCCGTCCTCCACCGGCGGCGTGTTGATCGAGTTGAGCGAGCATTGACCCGGCGTCTCGGCTACTTCTTGCCGCAGACGTCCTGGAATTCCGGGAAATTGTTCACGGAAAAGACGTAGTAGCGCCCGTTGGACGCCGGCCCCACCGCGAACTGCCCGGTGTGTCTGATCTTGCCATACGTGATCTCGACCGCGAACACGCGGTCGCGATTCAGCGACGGCGCGTCGCCCAGGACCGTGTACGTGTCGTGCTTCAGGTAGCAGAGCATGATCAGCTCGCGCTCCTGTAGTATCTTCACGTCCATCTGGTCGCGGGCCGGACCGTTCTTGGTGCCCCAGATCGCACCCAGCGCCTGGAGATCCTCGGCCTTGACCGCGCCCATGAACTGGTTCACGGCATCGCGCGCCGAGGCCGCCCCGGTCACGTTCCCCCGCTCGGGAGCGACCGGGCGTGGGCCCGACGCCATCGATCCGCCAGACCGGCATCCCGCTGCGAGCGCCAAGCCGATGATTAACTTCCTCACGCGTGTCTCCACCGAGGTCTTGTTGCGAACCTAACGGGGCATGACGATGCGAGCAACCGATCGTGCCGGCGACGGGCCGCGATACCAGCGGCTCTACATCAACATCGACCACGTCGCGACGCTGCGGCAGGCGCGCCGCGGCACGGAGCCCGATCCGTTCTCCGCCGCGCGGGTGTGCGAGGACGCCGGCGCCGACGGCATCACCGCCCACCTGCGCGAAGACCGCCGCCACATCCAGGACGCCGACATCGAGCGCCTGCGCGCCGGGATCGCGACCGTCTTCAACCTGGAAATGGCATGCACCGACGAGATGCTGGCCATCGCCGAACGGCTGCGGCCGCACCAGGCGACCCTGGTGCCCGAGAAGCGCGAGGAGATCACGACCGAGGGCGGGCTGGACCTGCACCGCGACGAGAAGCGCCTGGCCGACGGCATTGCGCGCCTCAACCGGGCCGGCATCCGGTCGAGCCTGTTCATCGACCCCGACGCGGCAGCCGTCCGCCAGTCGCTCGCCCTGGGGGCGCGCGCCGTGGAGCTGCACACGGGCATGTACGCCAACTATCCCGGCGACCCGGTGCCGCTGGCCTCGCTCGCCGCGGCCGCGGACCTCGGCGCGTCGCTGGGGCTCGCCGTCCACGCCGGACACGGGCTCACGGTGTCGAACGTGGGACCGGTCGCGGCGCTGCTCCCGGTGGAGGAGCTCAACATCGGCCATTCGATCGTGGGCCGAGCCCTGTTCGTGGGGCTCGTCGAAGCGGTACGCGAGATGCGGCGGGCAATGGACGCGGCGCGTCAGCCGTTCTAACTTCGAATCGCGGCAAACTCAACGGAGCGGGCATGACGTCGCGGACGGGGTTCATCGACTTTTTCGTGCTGGAAGCGGCGGAGTACATCGACCAACTCGATGGACTGTTGCAGCAGGCGCCCGCCAGCGCCCCGAACGGTGAGGCGATGCAGCGCGCCGGCCGCGCCCTGCGCGGCGTCGCGACGATGGCCAAGCTGCCCGCGTTCGCCAACCTGGCCGCGGCCGTGGAGGGCATTGCCCGCGCCACCCGCGACGACGTGATCGAGTGGACGCCGGCGCTGCGCGCTGCCATGACCTCGGCCATCGACGACCTCAAGATCCTGCTCCGCGCCGCGCGCAACTGGGGCGACGCCGAGATCGCGCGCGCGGCCGCGCGCACCCGCGAGTTGATCGAATTCGCGCCGGCCCCGCGCCGGAGCTCGGGCGGGCCGGGGGTGGTCGCGTCGCCCGCCTACCTGATTGGCGAGGCGAACAACATCGCCGCCGGCCTCGAACTGCTCAGCGCACGACCGGAGAACCGCGCGGCGGCGGGCGCCGTGCTGGGACGGGTCCGCGCCCTTCGCGGAGTAGCGGGGATCAAGGATCTTCCGCCTCTGGCCGAGGTGACCGAGGCCGCCGAGGCCGCGGCCCAACCGCTCGAACACGGCGATTCGCGGCTGTCGGTGGAGCGAATGGATCTGCTGCGCGCCGCGGCCGCGGTGCTGCGGCGCATCGCCGCCGCGATTCGCGACGGCAAGCCCACCAACACCCCCTCGGCGGAGTACGACCAGTACGTGGCCGCCGCGGCGGCGTTCGAGAACAGCGACGAGGACGGCGCCATCATCGTGCCCGTCCACACGCTCTTCTATGATGACGACGGGTCGACGGTCGTGACGCGGGCCCCCGATCCGCCCACCACGCCCCGCCAGCGTTTCCGTATGGAAGCGGTGAGTCTCGCCGAACATCTCAGAGCGCTCGTGGCCGTGGCACGCGCCACCGCCGATCCCGAGGCGCGCGAGCGGGTGCGGCGCGACCTGGGCCGCGGGCTGCGCGCCATTCGCCTGGCGGCCGAGAGCTTCGGCGAACAGCCGGCCGTGCAATTCATCCTCGCGCACGCCGACGCAGCCGACGCGGTGGACGAGCAGTCGCTGGCCACCATCGAACGCATCGTGCAGACGATCGCGTATGCCGATGCGCCGGTCTCCTCGTCGGCGCCCACTCCATTTGCAGGGATGCCGGTGATCCGCCCGACGCCGGCGGCCCCGTCACCCGCCGTGCCCCGTCGGGCCACGCCCGTGAGGCCGGCGACTGCCGTCCCGCCGCGGACCACGCCCGTGATGCCGGCGGCTGCCGTTCCGCCACGGACCACGCCCGTGATGCCGGCGCCTGCCGTCCCGCCCCGGACCACGCCCGTGATGCCGGCGGCTGCCGTCCCGCCGCGGACCACGCCGGTGATGCCGGCGCCTGCCGTCCCGCCGCGGACCACGCCGGTGATGCCGGCCGCTGCCGTCCCGCCCCGGACCACGCCGGTGATGTCCGCCCCGGCCGTCGCGCCCCGGCTCACGCCGGTGATGCCGATCGACGCGGTGGCCGCCCAGCCCATGCAGCCCGTGTCGTCGCTGGACGAGGGTATCGCCGCGCTCGATTCGTTCGCCGCCACACCGTTCGCGGAGCCCGCGCCCGTTGGGGACACCGATGTGCCGATCGACGCCTTGGTGTACCGGGGGCGCGCGGCGGTGGAACGCGCCATTTGGCTCCGCGAGCAGATCCGCCAGTCCGGCAGCGCACCGTCCCCGGAAGTGCTGGGCGAGTTGTTCGAACTGCTCGACCTCGCCCTTTCGGAGTAATCGGTGAAGCTCCGCTGGCGTGGCGCGCTCGGCATCGGGCTGAGCGCGGTGGGACTCTGGTGGGCGCTTCACGGCGTTCCGTGGCACGACGTCACCAACCGGCTGCGGGACGCGAACATTCCGCTACTCGTGCTTTGCTCGATCGCGGCCACCGGGATCTTTCCGCTGCGCGCCATCCGTTGGCGCATCATTCTCGCTCCAGTGGCGCCGAAGCTGCCCCTCGGGCCTCTCTGGCGCTCGGTGGCCATCGGGATGATGGTGAACAACGTCGTGCCGGCGCGGGCGGGGGAGTTGGCACGCGCGTATGCGCTCACTCGCGAGCGTCCGGACGTGTCGTTCAGCACGTCGCTGGCCTCGCTGGTGGTGGACCGCTTGTTCGACGGCGCCTCGGTTCTGCTGCTCATGGCGGTGGCGATGCTCGATCCACGGTTTCTCGGCGTGGCCGACATCCACGGATGGTCCATCCGCGACGCGGCAGCCTTCGGCATCGGGGGCATCCTGCTCGGGTTCGCCGCCCTTTATCTGTTCGCGAGCTACCCGCAACGCGCGATCGCGGTCTATGAACGATTCGCGCGCCGCGTCGCGCCGGCCATCGAGGCGCGGGGCAGCGCGGTGCTGGCATCGTTCGCGGGCGGTCTGAGTGTGCTGCGGAGCCCGGCCCGGTTCATCGCCGTGTTGTGGTGGGCGGTGCTGCACTGGCTGCTCAATGCGTTCGCGTTCTGGCTCGCGTTCCGTGCCCTGCACATCCAGGCCCCGTTCTCCGCGGCGCTGTTCGCCCAGGGAGTGATCGTGGCGTTCGTGTCGGTCCCATCCACGCCCGGATTCGCCGGGGTGTTCGAGTTGGGGGGCCGTGTCGGGCTGGCGGCGTACGGGGTGGCGGCCAGTGCAGCGGCGGCGTGGAGCCTGACCTTCCACATCGTCTCGTACATCCCCATCACGGTCATCGGGCTGTGGTACTTGAGCCGCACGGGCATCACCTACGGCGAGATCCGCGCCGTGGGAGAGCCGGGCGTGGCAGCGGCCGGAGGCGGCTCATGACAGGCATCACGGGTACGCCAGCGTCGAACGCGGCCATCGCCGGGGCCCGAACCGCGCGCGGCGCGGCCCAGGCCAAGATCAACCTCCGGCTGCGCGTGTTGAGCCGCGAGTCGTCGGGCTATCACCAGATCGAGACCGCTTTCCAGCGGCTCGACCTGGCCGACGAGGTGACGGTACGCACGAACGTTTCCGGGCGCGCGGTCGAGTGCACGGGAGACGTGGTTCCCGACGGGGGGCTGGGTCCTGCGGAACAGAACCTCGCCTACCGCGCGGCATTGGCGTACCGCGAGGCAGCGGGTTGGCCCGACGGATTCGCCATTGAGATCGTGAAGCGCATTCCGGTCGGGGGCGGACTGGGGGGCGGAAGCGCCGACGCCGGCACCGTGCTGCGTATTCTCGAGGCACTGGCCCCGCGGCCGATGGGAGTGCGGGTGCTCGAACTCGCGGCGCGTCTGGGGGCCGACGTGCCGTTCATGACCACCGAGGCCCCGCTGGCGTTCGCGTGGGGGCGCGGCGAACGGATGTTGGGGCTCACCCCGCTCCCGCGTCGGCGCGTGCAGCTGGTGGTGCCGGCATTCGGCATCGGAACGGCCGAGGCATACTGCTGGCTGTCGGATTCGCGGTCGCCGTACGAGCTGACGGGCGCTTTGCTGCCGGCGGCGGCGCTGCAGTCGTGGCCCGAGGTGGCGGACGTGGCGGAGAACGATTTCGAGGGGCCGGTGGAGCAGCGGCATCCGGAAATCGCCCGCTATCGGAAGGCGCTGGAACGCGCGGGCGCCCGGATCGCAATGCTCGCGGGGTCCGGCTCGACCGTGTTCGGGGTGTTCGAGGATGGGGGCCGGGGGGCGGTGGCGGCAGATCTGGACGGGGCGCGACTGATCGAGACGCGGACGGCCGCTCACGTTGTTCCGATTCGGATGATCGAGTAGGTTGCGGGGGCCGCAACTGCCCCCTCGTCCAACGGCAGGACATCGGACTTTGGATCCGAGAATGGTGGTTCGAATCCACCGGGGGCAATGTCGAGCGTCGCCACCCCACGACGTTGATTAACTTCCGACCCTCTAGTAGCTTACAAGGCTAATCATGGACGGCCTTTCGGTTCCCAGCCACGGATTCAAGCTGCTCTCCGGAACGGCCAACCCGGCATTGTCGGAAGAGATTGCACGGCAGATCGGCACGGAGCTGTGCAAGGTCACGCTCACGCGGTTCGCCGACGGCGAGATCTTCGTCCGGATCGACGAGAACGTGCGCGGCAACGACGTATTCATCATCCAGCCGACGAACCCGCCGGCGGAGAACATTCTGGAGTTGCTGCTGATGATCGACGCCGCCAAGCGGGCCTCGGCGGCGCGGGTCACGGTGGTGATGCCGTACTACGGCTATTCGCGGCAGGACCGCAAGGATCAGCCGAGGGTGGCGATCGGGGCGAAGCTGCTGGCCAACATGATCATGGCGGCGGGCGCGCACCGGGTGTTGGGGATCGATTTTCACCAGCATCAGTTGCAGGGATTCTTCGACATTCCCGTGGATCATCTGTACGCGATGCCGGTGTTCACGGCGCATTACCGCAAGAAGCAGCTCAAGGACATCGTGGTGGTGGCCCCGGACGTCGGCTCGGCCAAGATGGCGCGCGGGTTCGCCAAGCGGTTGAACGCGTCGCTGGCCATCATCGACAAGCGGCGGCCCGCGGCGAACGTCGCGGAGGTGGTGAACGTGGTAGGCGAGGTCGAAGGCAAGGACTGTATCCTGGCCGACGACATGATCGATACGGCGGGCACGGTGTCGGAGGCGGCCCGGGCATTGAAGACGCTCGGCGCCAACTCGGTGTACGTGTGTGCCACGCACGCGCTGCTCTCGGGCCCGGCCCGCGAGCGGCTGATGAACGCGCCGATCCAGGAGGTCGCAGTGACCGACTCGATCGCGCTGCCCGAGGAGCGGCGGTTCGACAAGCTGGCCATTCTGTCCGTGGGCGAGTTGTTGTCAAAGGCCATCCGCTTCACGCACGCCGAACAGAGCGTGAGCAGTTTGTTCGACTAGGGGTACCCCGGGACGACTGGTAGGGCAGTAGGACAGTAGGACAGTAGGACGGAGACTGCGTGAGGCAGTTATCCGTCATGCCGTCAAACCGTCCCACCCTCCTACCGGGTCATGGTAGGGAGGACGCAGCCTCCTGAGAGTAGCGCAGACCGTTCCGGGTTCGCTGCAACGATGGACCGCTTTCAGGAAGAAACACTCAATGGCAAACGCACAATTTTCGGCCACGCCGCGCACTGCGGTCGGCACCGGCAACGCGCGCAAGATCCGGCAGTCAGGCAACGTGCCGGCGGTGATCTACGGGCACGGACGCGATCCGCAGCACCTCGCGCTCAACGCGCGCGACTTCGACAAGCTGCTCTCGCGCATCGCCTACGCGAGCACCGTCATCGAACTCGACGTGGGCGGCACGCGCGCGCTCACGCTGATCCGCGAGATCCAGCGTCATCCGTTCAAGAAGGAGATCATCCACGTCGACTTCCAGGAACTGGTGGCCGGCGAGAAGGTCACCGTCAGCGTGCCGTTCGTGTTCATCGGCATTCCAGACGGCGTGCGCAACAGCGGCGGCATTCTGGACCAGGTGATGCACGAGGTATCGATTCGCGTCGATCCGGCGGCGATCCCGAACCACGTCGACGTCGACGTGACCGAGCTGACCATCGGCCATGGCTTCCACGTGGGCGACCTCAAGCTTCCCGAGGGCATCGAGGTGCTGGATGACGACGACGCGACGATCTGCGTCGTGACCGCTCCCAAGGCGGTGGTCGAGGAGGCGCCGGCGGTCGAGGCGGCGGTCGAGGCACCGGCCGAGCCCGAGCTCATCCGCAAGCCGAAGCCTGAAGAGGCCGAGGGCGAGAAGTAATTCTTCCCGACTGGATCCGGTCGCTCTTCGCGCCCCGCGCGTCGTCGGACGGCGAACCGATGAAAGTCGTCGTCGGCCTGGGAAATCCGGGCCTGGAATACGAGCGGACACGCCACAACGTCGGCTGGTGGGTCCTCGACCACCTGGCCGGCGTTTGGCGTTTTGACCGGTGGACGAAGGACGGCCAAGCGATGATCGCCGCCGGAAGCGTCGGCGGAGCGCGGGTGCGGCTGGTCAAGCCGCTCACGTATATGAATCTCAGCGGCGCCGTGCTCACGCCGTACCTGCGCAGGCCCGCCTGGACGGCGGCGACGGATCTGCTCGTGGTGGTGGATGACGTGGCCATTCCGGTGGGGACGTTCCGCATTCGCGCCACGGGCTCGGCGGGCGGGCACAACGGGCTCAAGAGCGTGCAGGCGACGATCGGCTCGCCGGACTATGCGCGGTTGCGGGTGGGAATCCGGCCGGAGGACGAGCGGCAGTTGCGCGGCGATCTGGCCGATTTCGTGTTGGCCAAGTTCGGGCGGCACGATGCGGCGACGGTGGAGGCCGTGATTCCGCGAATCGGGAAGGCGGTGGAGTGCTGGGTGAGGAACGGCGTGGAAACCGCGATGAATGAGTTCAACGCAGGGTAACCCGTCTCCAACAGCACGCATACCGCTCGGGGCTGCGCGCTACGAGCCTTTCGCAACGACGCCGGCACGCATTGCGTTGGCCGGGCCAGACCCGCTCCCGTCGCGGGCCAGGAGCTGGTGGTATTCCAATTCGCTCGCCGACGCATAGCTGATATCGAGGAACTTGACGAAGTCGCGCACTCGACCCTCCGGCCGGTTTGCGCCATAGTGACCACGCCGCCCATCGCGTTTGTAACCCAACTTTCGCTCCTCCCCATGCTCAAACTCGGAATCGTCGGTCTCCCCAACGTCGGCAAATCCACCCTCTTCAACGCCCTCACCGCCGCCAAGGCCGACGCCGCCAACTACCCGTTCTGCACCGTCGAGCCGAACGTCGGCATGGTCGAAGTCCCCGATCCCCGCCTCACCACCCTCGCCGAGATCGTTCAGCCCAAGAAGACGGTGCCCGCCGTGGTCCAGTTCGTCGATATCGCGGGCCTCGTGAAGGGCGCGGCCGATGGCGAAGGCCTCGGCAACAAATTCCTGTCCAACATCCGCGAGACCGACGCCATCGTCCACGTGGTGCGCTGCTTCGATGACCCCGACATCACCCACGTCATGAACGCGGTGGACCCGGTGCGCGACCGTGAAGTGATCGAGTTCGAACTCGCCCTGGCCGACCTCGGCGTGCTCGAGAAGCGCCTGGACAAGACGCAGCGGGCCGCCCGCACCGGCGACAAGGATGCCAAGGTGGAGTTGCCCACCCTCGAGATCGCCCTCGCCTTCCTCAAGGAGGGCAAGCCGCTCTGGCACGCCCACCTCAGCGCCGAGCAGATGGCCGTGCTGCAGCCGCTCACGCTGCTGACCACCAAGCCGGTGCTCTATGCGGCCAACGTCACCGACGCCGAACTCGCCGGCCACGAAGGCCCGCACCTGCGCGCGCTGCGCGAGGCGGTGAAGGCGAGCGGCGAGCACGCCGAGATCGTCCCGTTCTCCGCCAGGATCGAGGCGGAGTTGGCCGAGCTGCCGGCGAGCGAGCGGGCGGAGTTCCTGGGCTCGCTGGGCATCGAGTCGGCGGGGCTCGACCGGCTCATCCGCGCCGGGTACCACCTGCTCGGCCTGCAGACCTACTTCACCGCGGGCGAACCGGAGGTGCGGGCGTGGACCATCCACCGTGGCGACACCGCCCCGGTGGCGGCCGGCGTCATTCACACCGACTTCGAGCGCGGGTTCATCCGCGCCGAGACGGTGGCGTACGACGACTTCGTGGCCAACGCCGGATGGAAGGGCGCGCGCGACAAGGGCGTCGTGCGCTCCGAGGGCAAGGAGTACGTCGTGCAGGACGGCGACGTCATGCTGTTTCGCTTCAACGTTTGAGCGCGGCCGGCGAGTCAGCGGGCCATTGACGGGGCGCCGGAACGGCGAGGCGGCCCTTTGCCGCCGATGGCACAATCGGTTAGGTTTCTGGCTCGCTCCGCCGGCCGACCGGCGACTACAACAAGCACCCTCCTCCCGCTCCGGCAACCAGCGGGGGGCGGAACCATGACCAAAGGGAGGATTGCCGCGATATGTCTCGCCCATACGAGGCGGTGTACATCTTCGACTCTACGCTCGAAGACGCCGCCATCAACGAAAAACTGACGCGTTTCCAGGAGCTCCTCGGGAACCCCGCGGACCTCACGAGCGACCATTGGGGCCGCCGCCAGTTGGCCTACCACATCGGCCGCAAGGATACCGGCTACTACGTCGTGAGCCGGTTCACCGCCGATCCCCTGACGCTCCCCGAGTACGAGCGCGCGCTCAGACTCGACGAGGGCGTGGTGCGGTATCTCCTCTCGTTGCACGAAAACGAGACGGGTGCGCCGCCGATGAGCGAAGAAGAGCTGGCGGCCGCCGCGCGCCGTCAGGACGACGACGACGACGAGGAGTAAGCCATGCGCCGCCAAAACAAGACCTGCCCGTTCTGCGAGGGCCGGGTGCGTTGGGTCGACTACAAGGACGATCGGACGCTCGGCCGTTTCATCACCGATCACGGCAAGATCCTGCCCAGCCGACTGAGTGGTACCTGTGCGCGCCATCAGCGGCAGTTGGCCACGGCGATCAAGCGTGCGCGGTACCTGGCGCTGATCCCATACACCAGCGGTCTGCAGAGCTAGCATGTCCGAGTCCGTTGCCCCGGCGCCGGCCGAGCACGGATGGGCCAAGCTCATCCTCGCCGTCCTGGCGTTCGTCCTCGTGCCCACCATTCCGCAGTTCCGGGCGGTGTTGCCGGTCGAGCAGACGTTGGGTCTGCTGGTGCCGGCGCTGGCCGCCTGCTTCGTGGTGGGCTGGTGGGCGGGGGGCCGGCTGACCGTGGCACTCCTGTTCCTCGCGTTGGCGGTGTATGCCGTGGTGCAGCCGCCCAGCGAGCCCTCGGTGTTCGCCAATCTGCAGCGGGGCTGGAGCCTGCTGCTGGCGGGCGCCTTCGGGCTGGTGTGTCTGTTCGGCGTACGGCGTCCACTGTTCGTGCGGGCGCTGGTGGCGTTGGGCATTGCGCTGGCCCTGGCGCTCGTGATGAGCCAGCTGGGCCCGGTGCGCAGCACCGAGGTGCACACCGCCGTGCAGACCGAGCTGACGCGGCGGAACGCCGAGACGATGAGCACGCTCGACGCGTTCATCGGCCAGTACCCGGACGACTGGAAGGCGCTCGTGCAGAAGGTGCCACGGCTCGATTCGCTGCCCGCCGAGACGCAGGTGCAGCTGGGCGTGCTGGCCACGGCGGGCACGAGTCTGTATCCGTCGCTGTTGCTGTTGGAATCGCTCGCGGCGCTGGCCATCGCCTGGGCCGTGTATCACCGCCTCGGACGCGCGCGTCTCGGTCCACCGCTGGCGCCGCTGCGGGAATTCCGTTTCAACGATCAGCTCGTCTGGGGGCTGATCGTGGGACTGACCCTCGTCTTTCTGCCGACGCTGTCGGCGTTCGAGTCGTTCGGCCGCAACCTGCTCGTGTTCTTCGGCGCGCTGTATGCCATGCGCGGGCTGGGTGTGCTGTCCTGGTTCCTCGCGCCCAAGGTGCTGGCCGTCGCGGCCGTCATCGGATTCGTGATGCTCTGGGCGCCCTTCCTCAACGTCGTTGCCGTGCTCGGCTTCATGTCGCTGGCGCTCGCGGCGTTCGGCCTTGGCCTGGGAGACACCTGGGCCGACTGGCGGAACCGCGCCCGCCCCACTTCGTAACCGTATTCGGGTATTCCTATGCAAATCATCCTTCGCCAGGCCATCGAGAATCTCGGCAAGCCGGGAGACGTGGTCACGGTCCGGCCGGGCTACGCCCGCAACTTCCTGCTGCCGCGCGGGCTCGCGTACGAGGCGACGCCGGGCAACCTCAAGCGCATCGCGCAGGAGCGGTCGCGACTCGAGGCCGCAGAGAACGAGCGGCGTGAGGCGGCGCAGGGCGTGGCCGGCCGGCTCGAACAGGTCTCGCTCACCTTCTCCGCCCGCGTGGGTGAAGAAGGCAAGCTGTTCGGCTCGGTGACCGCCGCCGACATTCACCACCAGCTCGAAGCGCAGGGCTTCAAGCTCGAGCGGCGGCAGATCGACCTGCACGAGCCGATCAAGGCGCTGGGCGTGTACAAGGTGCCGGTGCGCCTGCACGCCGACGTGAAGCCCGAAATCCGGGTGTGGGTCATCAAGGAATAGCGCCGGCGGGCACGTCCCGCCGGTGCAGCGCGCCGCCGGCCGCTCCGCGGCCGGCGGCGCGTCCGTTCAGGCTCCCGCGGCCCCACGGGCGGGGTTAATCTACGACATGACTTCCCGCGCTTCCGGGGTGCCGCGGCTCGTCCAGCTGGCCGCGCAGACCTGCGTTGACCACAAGGCCGAACACGTCGTCATCCTGAACCTCGCCGGCGTCTCGGACATGACCGACTACTTCGTGATCGCCAGCGGCACGTCCGACACGCACGTCCGCGCGCTGGCCAATCACGTCGCCGAACGGCTGGCCAAGGCGGGCCAGCACGCCGCGCATACCGAAGGACTCCCCCAGGGCCGGTGGGTGCTGCTCGATTACGTGGATTTCGTGGTCCACGTGTTCCATCCCACGCTCCGCAGCTTCTACCAACTCGAGCGGCTGTGGAGCGACGCCGAGGTGGTGCCGGTGGCGGCGCAGCGGGCGGGGGCGTGACCCGGGCCACGGCGGCGGCGATCGCGCTGGCGCTGTGGGCCGCGCCCGCCCGAACGCTGCAGGCCCAGGACTACTTTGGCCAGAATCAGGTGCACTACACGCACTTCGACTGGCACCTGCTCGAGACCGACCACTTTCTCATTTACTACTATCCGGCCGAGCGCACGGCCACGATGGACGCCGCCCGCATGGCCGAGCGGGATTACGCCCGCCTGTCGCGCATTCTCGACCACAAGTTCATCGAGAAGAAGCCGATCGTCCTGTTCGCGTCGCGCACCGACTTCGCGCAGAACAACGTGACCGGCGACCTGGGCGAAGCGACGGGCGGCGTGACCGAAGCCCTGCGCCACCGCATGCTGCTCAACTTCACCGGCGATTACGGCAGCTTCGAGCACGTGCTCACGCACGAGATGGTGCACGCCTTCCAGTACGACGTATTCGCGCGCGGGCACGCCGGCAACGGGCTGCAGGCGCTGGCGCGGGTCAATCCGCCGCTGTGGTACGCCGAAGGCATGGCGGAGTACCTGTCGCTGGGCCCCTCCACGCCGCTCACCGATGCCTGGATGCGCGATGCCGCGCTCAACGGCACGATCCCGACGATTCAGGAGATGACCGACGACCCCGACAAGTACTTCCCGTACCGCTACGGCCACTCGCTGTGGGCGTACATCGGGCAGCGTTGGGGCGACGACGCCATCGGCCAGATCCTGCGCGCCACCCCCAGCCTGGGCGTGGCCAAGGCCATCACGCGCGAGACCGGACTGTCGCTGGACGACCTGGGCGAGGAGTGGAAGGAGTACCTGCAGCGCCGCTACCTGCCGGCCATCGCCACTCTGCAGCGCATTCGCGACGTGGCGAAGCCGCTGCTCAATCCCAAGCGGAGCGGCGGCGACATCTTCCTCGCCCCCACCCTCTCCCCCGACGGCAAGACCGTGGCGTTCCTCGCCAACGGGAGCCGCCTCCGCGGGCAGGTGTTCATCGACCTGTGGCTGGCCAACGCGCAGACCGGCAAACGCATCGAGCGACTGGTGCAGAGCACCAGGAATCCGAACTACGAAGAGTTGCGCGTGCTGTATTCGCAGAGTGCGTTCTCGCCCGACGGTCGCAAGCTCGCGTTCGCCGCGCAGTACGCCGGACGCGACGTGCTGTACGTGCTCGACGTGGCCACCCGCAAGGCGATCGCGCGATTCGACCAGCTGCCGTTCGAGAGCGTCACCAATCCCACCTGGTCGCCCGACGGCAAACGCATCGCCTTCAGCGGCGACCACGGCGGCATCACCGACCTCTGCGTGGTGAACGCCGACGGCACGGACCTGCAGCGCCTGACGATGGACAAGTACGCCGAACTGCAGCCCGCCTGGTCGCCCGACGGCACGACCATCGCGTTCGTCACCGACCGCGGGCCCGACGCCAGCTTCGCGCTCCTGCGCTTTCCCAAGTGGCGCATCGCGCTGTACCACCTGGCGTCGGGCTCGATCACACTCCTCCCCGACCAGGCCGGCCTCAACCTGAATCCGCAGTGGTCGCCCAACGGGCAATCGCTGGCCTACATCTCGGACCGCGCGGGCACGGCCAACATCTTCCTGTACGACTTCGACACCGGCCAGCACTACCAGCTCACCAACCTCGTGGGCCCGGTGTCCGGCGTCACCGAGTACAGCCCCGCCATCTCATGGGCGCGCAATGCCGACCGCCTCGCCCTGACCTACTACGAGAACGGCAAGTACACCGTGTGGACCGTCGACCACCCCGATTCGCTGGCCCGCACGCCCTACCACCAGCCGGCGGTCGTGGCCCAGGTGCCCACTCCGCCACCCGCGCGCCGCGACTCGACGTCGCTGCGCCAACACCCCGATTCGGCCGTGATCACGGTGGCCGGGATGCTCGACAGCATGAGTCTTGGCCTACCCGACACCACCCGGTTCCGCGACGAGCCGGCCGGCATGAGCTTCCTGCCCGAGTACGTGGCCCGCCCGAGTATCGGCTATGCCCCCGACAACTACGGCCGCAACCTGTTCGGCGGCGCGACGATGGTGCTGGGCGACATGCTCGACGACCATCGCGTGGCCCTCTCCCTGGCGATCAACGGCCGGCTGAGCGAGGCCCGCGTGTACGCCGCGTTCAGCGATCTCGCACACCGGTGGCAGTACACGGCCGGGGTCGCCCAATCGCCCTTCTACTTTCTCACCGGCGATTCCGTGGAGTCCGCCACCGGGCGCGCCCAAGGTATCGAGCACCAGGAGATCACCACCTACGTGGCGCGCCAGGTGTACGGACTCACCTCCTATCCGTTCAACCGCTTCGCGCGCGTCGAGCTGGGGGGCGGGTTCAACAACATCGACCGCGAGCGGTGGTTCATCAGCCGGTCGCTGACCAACGGCATTTCCGTATCGCCGTTCACCTTCGACAGCACGCGCCGCGACCCCACCCTCAACTACCTCGACGCCCAAGCCGCGTACGTATTCGACAACTCGCTGTATACTCCCACCGGCCCGATCGCCGGGCAGCGGTACCGCCTGCAGGTCACCCCCGTGTTCGGCGCCTATCAGTGGATGGAGTATCTTGCCGACTACCGTCGCTACGATCCCATCATCTTCGACTATCTCACGCTCGCCACGCGCCTCTACGCCGACGTAGCCGTGGGACGCGACGAGACGGCGTTTCCCAAGTACATCGCCCGCCCAGATTTCGTGCGCGGGTACGACCGCAACAATCAGTTCAGCGCCGACTGCCCGGTGGTCGGCGCCAACCAGTCCAATTGCAGCGCACTCCAGTTGCTGGGCAGCCGCGTGCTCGTGGGCAACGTGGAACTGCGGTTCCCGCTCATCAAGAAGCTCCAGTTGGGCGGGCTTCCGTTCACGTTCCCGGACGTGAACGGCGCCCTGTTCTACGACGAGGGACTGGCCTGGTCGGGTGGCCAGACGGTGTACGGATCGCGCCCGGACAACTATGATCTCACACACCAACGATATCCGCTGCGCAGCTATGGGGTGGGCCTCCGATTGAACCTGTTCGATTACGCGCTCATCAGCTGGGACTATTCCATTCCGCTCGATCAACCCGGGCGGCACGGATTCTGGACCTGGTCGCTATGGCCGAGCTTCTGATGCGGCGCACCCTGCTCGCGGCGGCCGCCGTGATCGCCGCATGCGGTGGTGAGCCCAAGGGACTCGTGCCCGTGAGCGGCGCCGGCAATGGCTCACAGAGCGGCCCTGACGCCCTCGTGCTGCGCGTGCCGCGCACCGGCGGCAAGCCGCGCGTCTTCGCATACTCGCACCTCGACTCGGTGGTGTGGAGCGGGTCGAACGCCGCGGCCGTGGATCGCGTGCTCGGCTTCGACGAGGACGCCGGCGCGGTCGTGTTCGCCGACGACCGGGAGCGCGCCATGCGCATTGACTTCCGGCTGGGGCAGACCGACCAAGTGTCCGTCATGCCCCTGCTCGGCGCCAACTCCGCCGACGGCTCGGCGCTCTACGGCATGGACGCCATGGGGTCCGTCGTCCGCCTCACCCAATCCGCCAATTGGACGTTCAAGCCGCCGCGGTCGGCGCGCGCCGTGTTTCCGCAGCGCGACGGGACGCTGCTCGTCGTGGGTGGACGCGGCCCGCAGACTACGGTGTGGAAGCTCTTTCCACCGGAGCCGAAGATCCTCGACTCGGCCAGCTTTCCCGCCACCTGGCGGCCGCTGCCGGAGCAGGTGGGCGACCGCCTCTACCTGATCGTGGACTCCGGGCTCGTGAGCCTCGCCACGCGCACCCTGGACTGGACCCCGCCGGTACACTTCCGCTCGCCCATCGTCGCCGCCGTATCGTCACCCAGCGGCGACCGGGTGTTCGTGGCCAACGAAGGGAGCCACCAGGTGAGCGTGGTGGACCGGTACCGCAACCGGGTCACCGACCACATCGACCTGCCCGGCCAGCCATCGGACCTGCGCGTCGATCCGCTGGGGCGCTACGTCCTGGCCCGCACCGCCAATGGCGATTCGGCGTGGGTCGTGGCGATCGGCACCGGGCGCACGATCGGCACGGTGGCCACTGCCTGGCGGCGGGACCTGCCCTTCGTGGGACCCGACGGGGCGATCGCCCTGGCGCAGAATGGCGACGTGACGTTCGTGGACGGTGAGACGCTGCGACCAGCGCGGACCGTGGCTGGCGGCGCGAGCGACTTCTGGTTCGCATTCCACTGGAACGGCTTCCGTCCGCGCGCCTCGTCGCTCGACCAGCCGGTGAGCTTCAACCTCGCGTCGGCCGACAGCGTGCGCACGGCCATCGACGCTGCGGCAGCCGACTCCGCCGCCCGGGCGGCGCAGGCCGCCGACAGTGCGGCACGCCGCGCCGGGCGGGCCCTGGCCGCCGATTCCGAAGCCCGGGGCCCCGTGGGGTATGTCGTGTCCTTCGCGGCGCTGCTGTCGGAGAGTCACGCCGGGGACCTCGCGTCGCAGATCGAAGTCGAGGGCCAGAAGGCCCGCGTCCTCGTTACGGTTCGAGACGGGACGCCGATCTACCGCGTGGTCCTCGGCCCGTTCCCCACCCGCGACGAGGCCGAGCGCGTGGGGCGGGCGTCGCAACACTCCTATTGGGTCTACGAGGCCACACCATGATGACCCCCGCCGTTCATACGCTGCCCCCTCGCGTTCGTCGCGTGGCGCCGGGCCTGCTCGGCGTCGCCCTGTTCGCCTGTTGCATCGCCCTGGCCGGCTGGCTCATGGAGCGGCCGCTGGTGCGGGGACACGGGCCCTACTATCAGCGCGCTCGCACCGGGCAACGGCAGACGGCGGGAGCAGCCGCCCTGGCGTTGGGGCTCGCGGCCGCGGCCATGCCCGGCGTGACGGGCGATTCGGCGACGGCCGCCGGCTATGCCGTGCATCTGGCGGATGCGAATACGGCAGCCGGTGCTATCTTATTGCTGCGTCAAATGGGGGCGGACCTGCCGGCAGGCACGTACGTCGCCATCCCACACGTTGTGGCCGGCGAGTATCAGGTGCTGGCTGGGGCCTACCGGGACTCCGTGGAAGCCGCGGGACTGCTCGATGACCTGCGCTCCCACGGCCAACTCAGTGAATCGGGCGGAACGGTGGTGCATGTTCCCCTGGCCTATATGATCGAGCGGGACGTTGCGGCCGGCTCCGCGGCGGCCCGCATGGCGGTGTATACCGCGCGCGGAGTGCCGGTGTACGCGCTGCGTCAGGCCGACGGCCGGGCGCGGCTCTACGCCGGCGCGTTTGCTTCGGCGTCGGACACGACGCTGCTGGCGGCCGCGCTGCGCCGGGCCGGCGTGCACGCCACGCTCGCCTACCGAACGGGGAGACCATTCTAGTGCGGCTGACCAGACTCGAGTTGCACGGCTTCAAGTCGTTCGCCGATTCCACGACGCTCACCTTCGACCAGGGCGTGACCGCCATCGTCGGGCCGAACGGGTGCGGCAAGTCCAACGTATCGGACGCCGTCCGCTGGGTGCTGGGCGAGCAGCGGGCGCGCCTGTTGCGCGGCGCCAAGATGGAAGAGGTGATCTTCCAGGGGTCATCGGCGCGCCGGGCGGTGAACGTGGCCGAGGTGTCGCTGCACTTCGACAACCAGGACGGCGGGCTGCCGGTCGCCTTCCGCGAGGTGGTGATCACACGCCGGCTGTCGCGGTCGGGCGAGAGCGACTACCTGCTCAATGGCGCGCCGTGCCGCCTGCGCGACATCCACGACCTGTTGCGCGGGACGGGGCTGGGAGCCGACACGGGCGTGGTGATCGAAAGCAAGATGATCGACGCCCTGCTCTCCGACCGGCCCGACGACCGCCGCGAGCTGTTCGAGGAAGCGGCCGGCGTGGGCCTGTACCGCGACCGCCGGCGCACCACGGAGCGCCGGCTGGAGGAGACGACCGTCGACCTGCAGCGGCTCGACGACCTGATCGCCGAGGTCACCACGCAGGTGCGGTCGCTGGCCCGCCAGCGCCGCCGGGCGGAGCGCCACAGCGAGTTGAGCGCGCGGCGGTACACCGTGGAGATCGCCCTCGTCGCCCGCGAGATGGAGGCCTGGCGCGAGGAGCTGGCCGTTCTCGAGGGGCGCGTACAGGAACTGCGCGCCGAGCTCCCCGTTGCTGAAACTCGTATAGCCGCCGCCGAGCAGGCGCGCGACGCCGCCCACGGCGCGCGTGCGGGCGCCGAGGCCCAACGCGGCGAGTTGGCGCGCCTGGTGTCTGAACTGCGGGAACGGACCCAGCAGTTGCGCGGCGAGCTCGCCGTGGCCGAGGAACGGCGGCGCAACACGCAGATGCGCCGCGAGCGCGCCGAGACCGAGGCCTCCCACGGTCACACCGCCCGCGCCCGCCTACTCGAAGATCGCGACCGCGCCCTGGCCGAGCGGCAGGAGTTGGAGGCGACCCTCCACGCGCTCGAAGCCGAGTTGGCCGATCGCCAGCGCCGGGAGGACGCCAGCCGCGAGACCGTGGCCGCCGCCCGCGCCGCTACCGAGCGGGCCGACGCCGCGCTGCGCGACGTCCAGGACGGCGCTCGCCGCATCGAACTGGACCGCGAGCGCGCCCAGCGCGAACTGGCCGACGCCACCACGCAGGTGAGCGCGCTCGAACTCGAACGCGCCGCGCTCGCCGATGCGCTCGCCGGCGTGATGGGCGAGCAGGACGCCACCGCCGTGGAACGCGATGCCGCCCAGGCCCGCGCCAGCGCCGGCGAAACCGAGCTGCACGCCGCTCGCGACGCCGAGCGCACCGCCCGCGAACGCGACGCCGATGCCCGTGCCGCCCTGACCCGGGTCGAGCAGTCGGTGACCCAACTCGAGGGCAAAGTGCATGCCCTCGAAGGCCTGGAGCGCGAACGCGTGGGCCTCGCCCCCGCCGCCGCTCGTCTGCTCAAGGAGCGCGAGCGCTTCGGGAACGGGGCCGTGCTTGGCCCGCTGAGTGATTTCGTCTCGGCCGATCAGGCGTCCGCCGTGCTCGTCGAGCGCTTCCTCGGGGCCACCGTCCACGCGGTGCTGGTGCGCGACCGCAAGGTGGCCGAGGCCGTACGCGAGTGGCACCTGCAGGCCAACCCCGGCCCGCTCCTCTTGTTGCCGGCGGATGCGGCCCCGAAGGCGCCCACCAGTCTGCCCCCGGCTACCGCGCTTCGCGAGGCGTCCGCCGATCTGCAACCGGCCAGCGCGCTCGCCACGGTGGTCCAGGCCGCCGCCCCCGCGCAGGCCTGGGTGCGGGCGCTGCTCGGCGAGGTATTCGCTGAATCCGACGGCACGGCCTTCGTCGACGGGCGCGGCGCGGTGTGGCTGCCCGGCACGGGCGGCGGTCCCGGACCTCTGCGCCGGCGCGCCGAGCTGTTTGCCCTGCGCACCGGACTGACCGCCGCTCAGGCATGGCGTGGAGCGGCGCTGGCCACCCTGGAATCGGCCAGCGCCGCGCTCGCCCAGACCGAGCAGCGACTCACCGAGGCGGCGCGCGAGGCGTCGGTGGCGCACGATGCCGGCGACCGCGCGAGTGCTCGCCATGCCGAGGCCGCGCGTGCCGTGCAGCGCGCCGAGCGCGACGTCCAGGACGCGTCCGAACTGGCCCGCCGTCTCGGCGACCGATGTGGGGAGCTGCGCACGACCATCCTGGCCTTCGACGACCAGGGCCGGGCGCTGAGCGCCGCCATCGCGGAGCGGGAGATCGAGATCGCGAACGCGCGCGCCGCCCAGGCCCGCGCCGAGGCCGAACAGGAGCGCGCGCGTGAACAGCGCGCCGCGTGGCAGGTGGAACAGGCGCAGGCGCAGGCCCGCGCCCAGGTGGCTGCCGACCGCGAGCGCCGGATGAGCGAGGAACTGAACGCCGCGTCCGAGCGGCTGGAATCGCTGAGCGCCGAGTTGGGCGGCCTGTCCGACAGCGATGCCTCGCTGGCCGAGCAGACGCTGGCCTGGCAGACCGACCTCGAGGCTCGGCAGGCCGCTCTCGCCGACGGCGAGGAGCGCCTGTTCGCCGCCGAGCGCGCCGTGGGGAATACCGACACCGCGCTCACCGAGGCCGAACACGCGCTGGACCACGCGCGCCACGAAGGGCGCACCACGGCCGACGAACTCCACCAGGCGGAACTGCGGTTCACCGAGCTGTCGGGCCGCCGCACCGCCATTCGCGAGCGGCTCGAGACCGAGTGGCGCAAGCCGCTCGATCAGATGATCGCCGCCGCCGAGCCGCTGGACCTCGACGACGAGGCGCTCCGCACCGAGACCGAGGACCTGCGCCAGCAGCTCGAGCAACTGGGGGCCGTGAATGTCCTGGCCGTCGAGGAGCACGACGAGACGGCCAAGCGCCTGGAGTTCCTGACCGCGCAGCGCACGGACCTGACCGATGCGCGGAACGCGCTGCAACAGGCCATCAAGGAGATCGACACCACCGCCCGAGAGCTGTTCCTGCAGACGTTCGCGCAGGTGCGGGAGAACTTCCGTCAGATCTTCATGACGCTGTTCGGCGGCGGCGAGTGCGACCTGCGGCTGGAGACCCCCGAAACGCCGCTCGACTGCGACATCGAGATCCATGCCTCGCCGCGCGGCAAGCGCACGCAGCGCATCAACCTGTTGTCCAGCGGCGAGCGGGCCCTGGTCGCGCTGTCGCTGCTGTTCGGCATCTTCCTCACCAAACCCAGTCCCTTCTGCCTGTTGGACGAGGTGGACGCACCGCTCGACGACGCCAACATCGGCCGGTTCGTGCGCATGCTCACCGAGTTCAAGAAGAAGACGCAGTTCATCGTCATCACCCACAACCCGCGGACGACCACCGAAGCCGCCGACGCGGTGTACGGCGTCACGATGCAGGAACCGGGCGTGTCGTCGCTGGTCAGCGTGCGCATGAAGGGCGCCTCGGTGGACGAGTCGCCGGCCGACGAGCCCGCGGAGACCGCCGCCACGGCATGACGCGCGCCGCCGCGGTGCGGGCGGCCCTCGCCGCCGCCCTGGTCGCGATCGCGGGTGGGACCGCGCGCGGCCAACTCGCCACGCTTCCCATCCCCGGCGGCGATAGCATCGCGGCCGCTCCGTACCTCGCCGCGCACACCGTGGGCGTGACCGATTCGATGCGCCCGGTCACCCTGCAGCTCGACATCGCCAACACCCCGGACTTTGCCAACCCCGTATACTCGGCGGCGCGCCAGGGCGACACGGCGACGTTCTTCCTCATGCATCCGCTCAAGGCCAACTCGACCGTGTACTTTCGCCTGCGCGGCATCACGGCCAGCGGGCGCACCTTCTCGGAAGAGGTGAGCGCGCCGAAGTTCGTCGGCTCCTGGCTCACGCTGCTCTCGCCCAACGGCTTCAACAACGTTTCGGTGTCGACCCTGCGCCCCACCTTCGTGTGGCACTCCATCGGCGTCACCGCGCCGCCAGGGCCCTGGCGCTACGCGCTCAGCGTGGTGAACGCCAAGACCAACGTCGTCGAGTTCCTCGCCCAGTTTCTGGGCGACACGACCTACACGCTGCCCGCCGACCTCCTCCAGTCGCAGACGTCGTACACCTGGAACGTCGTGGCCCAGCTCGTCAACGGTTCGCCCCTCGACACCGCTATCGCCGAGAGCAACGCCACGTTCGTCATCCTCGGAACCGCCCGCACGACCCTGCTCTATCAGAATTTTCCGAACCCCTTCCCGTCGCCGGCGTCGGCCGTCACGTGTATCTGGTTCGACCTCGCCGCGTCGGACTTCGTCCACCTCGGCATCTATGACCTGCGCGGCAACGCGGTGAAGACCATCGTGCCGGGCCCCGACCAGGGCGGCTCGATGGCCGCCGGCGAATACGGCCGCAACACCGACCAGGGAGAGTCGGGATGCGATCCCCGCTTCCAGTGGGACGGCACCGATGCCGCCGGCCGCGTCGTGCCACCGGGGATCTACTTCGTGCGCCTGCGCGCCAACGGCAAGGATCTGCTCAAGAAGATCGTCTTTCTCGGGAAATGATGCGCCTCACGATCCTCGGTACGGGCACCATCGCCCTCGCGCCCACCCGCGCCTGCGCCGGATACCTCGTGGAGGCGGGCGACGTGCGGCTGCTACTCGACTGCGGAAGTGGCGTGGCCCGCCGGCTCGCGGAGCTTGCCCTGCCCTGGCCGGCCATCACGCACGTCGCGCTGTCGCACTTCCACATCGACCACCACGGCGACCTGCCCACTCTGATCTTCGCCTGCCGATACGGCATCCTCCCTCCACGGAGCGCGCCACTCACCGTGATCGGGCCGGTCGGCACGGCCGACCTGCTCCACCGCCTGGCCGATGCCTACGGCCCCTGGGTGCTCGACCCCGGATTCCCCCTGCAGGTGGTGGAAATCGCCCCCCAGACCCCCCTGGCCGTGGGGGAAGATCTCGTGCTCGAAGCCTTCAAGGTTCCCCATACCCCCGAGAGTGTGGCATATTCCGTGACGGCCGGCGCACACCGCCTCGTCTACACGGGAGACACGGGATACTTCCCCGCCCTCGCCGAGTGGGCCGATGGGTGCGACGTCCTGTTGTGCGAGTGCTCGCTCCCCGAGGCCCTGGCCATTCCGGAGCATCTGACGCCCGAACAGTGCGGCGCGCTCGCGGAACTGGCGAGACCACGGCGACTGGTGCTCACGCACCTCTATCCGCCGGTGGAAGAGACGGACATCCCAGCCGCGGTGGCGGCACGATACCCGGGTCCGCTCACCGTCGCTCGCGACGGGTGGCAGACCGAAATCTAGGAGTGCACATGTTGGTGGTGATGCAGCACGGCGCCACGCCCGACCAGGTGGACCGCGTCGTGCAGACGATCGAGGAGATGGGCTACCAGGCGCGGTCCATGCCGGGCGAGCAACGCACGGCGGTTGGCCTCGTGGGCAACGACGGGCGCGTCGATGCGTCGCGCATCGAGGCCCTGCCCGGCGTGGCCGAAGTCATTCACGTCTCCAAACCGTACAAGCAGGTCTCGCGCGAGTGGCAGCCGCAGAACACCGTGGTCACGATCGCCCCCGGCGTGTCGTTCGGCGGGCACGACGTGGCCATCATCGCCGGACCGTGCTCGGTGGAGAGCGAACATCAGATCGTGACGGCGGCGCGCGCCGTGCGCGCGGCCGGCGCCACGGCGCTGCGGGGCGGCGCGTTCAAACCACGCAGTTCGCCCTACGCCTTCCAGGGCCTCGGCAAGAAGGGGCTCGAGATGCTCGCCGTGGCCAAGCGCGAGACGGGTCTCCCCATCGTCACCGAGGCGCTGGACGAGGACGGCGCCCACCTGGTCGCCGAGTACGCCGACTGCATCCAGATCGGCGCGCGCAACATGCAGAACTACTCGCTGCTCCGCGCCGTTGGCCGCATCGGCAAGCCCGTGCTGCTCAAGCGCGGCATGGCGGCCACGATCACCGACCTCCTCATGAGCGCCGAGTACATCCTGGCCGAGGGCAACAGCCAGGTGATCCTGTGCGAACGCGGCATTCGCAGCTTCGACACCACCACGCGCAATCTGCTCGACCTGACGGCGATTCCGGTGGTGCAGAAGCTCTCGCACCTGCCGATGATCGCCGATCCGAGCCACGGCACGGGCCTGCGCGACAAGGTCACGCCGATGGCCCGGGCCGCGATTGCCGCGGGCGCCGATGGGATCCTCGTCGAGGTGCACCCGAACCCCGACCGCGCACTATCCGACGGCGGCCAGTCGCTCTACCCCGAGCAGTTCGCGCGCTTGGTAGGCGAGATCCGCGCGATCGCGGCGGCGATCGGACGGTCGGTGCTCCCCACGCCCGGCACCGCGCCGCTCCCGGTGGGGTAGGCCAGGGAACGTCGCGCCGCCAGTGCGGCGTTCCGGCCTCACGAATCATGATCACCCGCCTCTCCCTCACCGGCCTCGCCACCGCGCTCCTCGTGAGCGCCGTCGGCGTGCAGGCCCAGCAATCATCGGCGCATGCCGCCGTACAGCACGCCGTGGACGCCTGGTCCAAGGTCCGCACCGTACGGGCGACCTTCGAGCAGACGGTATCGAACGCGCTCACCGGGACATCGGCCCACGCACAGGGCGAATACGAGCAGCGGCGCCCCAACAAGCTCGCCGTGCGGTTCCGCGATCCCGATGGCGACCGCATCGTGGCCGACGGCACCTGGCTCTGGCTCTATCTGCCGAGCAGCACCCCCGGCCAGGTGATCAAGCGGCCAGTCGCCGAGGGGGGCGGCACGGTGGATCTCACCGGCGCGTTCCTCGACGATCCATTCACGAAGTACGATCTGGCGGATGGGGGCGCCGCAACCGTGGACGGCCGGCCGGTGCGCGTGGTCGTGCTCACGCCGAAGCCCGACGGCCCCAGGGAGTTCTCGAAGGCCACGGTCTGGATCGACGATGCCGACGGGTACGTCCGACAGTTCGAGGTGGTGGAGCCCAACGGCGTCACGCGCCGAGTGCATCTCACGTCGCTGCGCGTCAACGTGCCGGTGGACGACGCCGCGTTCAATTTCGCGGTGCCCAAGGGCGCGCGGGTGGTCGCTCGTTGACCGCGCGCCGAGCAATCCGAACGCCTATATCGGGAGACTGACTCATGGCTCGCAAGCAGACCCTGGTGCTGATCGTCGTCGCCATCGCGCTCGTCGGCACGATCGCCGCCGCCGTCAATCGCCGCAACGCCGCGCGCCAGCCGGTTGCGACCACGGCGGCGCCGATTCCGGTTCCCGCGGCCGTGATGGACGACCTCGCGTCCATTCCGCCGGCGGTCTGGGAACGCGCCGGCACGACGGGGGCGTCGCGGCCCACGTTCGTCGGCAGCGTCGGCGGGTCCGGCGCCAAGCCGGTCGTGCTGTATATCGGTTCCCTCTACTGCCCGTACTGCGCGGCGGCCCGATGGTCGATGATCACCGCGCTCGCCCGGTTCGGCAGTTTCTCCGGGCTCACGTACTCCGCGTCGTCTTCGGTCGACGTGTATCCCAGCACGCCGACGTTCTCGTTTCACGGCGGCACCTATGCGAGCCAGTACATCGAGTTTCAATCGGTCGAACTGGAGAGCGACGTGCAGCTCCCCGACGGGCGGTATGAACCGCTCCAGGCGCCCACGGCGGAGCAGGAAGCGCTCCTGGAGCGGTACGACGCGCCGCCGTATGTCGACAAGGCGAACGTCGGCGGCATTCCCTTCATCCTCATCGGCGGGCGCTACATGTGGAGCGGCTCCCCGTACTCGCCCGCCGTCCTGGCCAACCAGACGCAGGCCGCAATCGCCGCCACGCTGCCTACCGGATCGGGAGACGCGGCGCGCGCCATCCTGACCAACGCCAACCAGATCACGGCGACCATCTGCGCCGTTGACGGCAACCGGCCGGCAGACGTCTGCGCCGGCGCGGCAATCCAGCAGGCGGTCAAGGCGCTGCCCGACAAAGCACCCTGATGCGCCGCCGGACCTCCGATCGCGTCCGACTCGCGCTCACGCTTCTCGGGCTGCTCATCGCGGGGTATCTGACTCTCCTGCACTACGACAGCAGCGTTCCGCTGGTGTGCAGCGGTGGGTCGTTGGTCAACTGCGAGACGGTGTTGACCAGCCCATCGGCGTTCGCGTTCGGCGTACCGGTTGCCGTGTGGGGCCTGCTCTGGTTCGTCGTCGCCCTGGGGCTCGCGCTGCCGCCGGTTCGCGCGGGCGCGCGGGGGCAATCGCCCGCGCTGCGTGCGGCCGGCCTCGGCTGGACGTTGATCGGCACGTGCGCCGTGCTCTGGCTGGTGTACCAGGAACTGGGCGTGATCGGCCGGATCTGCGCCTGGTGCACCGCCATTCACGTGTTGGTGCTGGCGCTGCTCGTTATCCAGGTGCTGAGCGAACCGGAGCGCGGGGCCGGGCCGACCGATCATTCGTGACCGGCCAGGTGGATCGGCCCTCAGCCGATCCGCGGCTCGACCACCGCCAGTAGCCGCGCGAAGACGTCGTCCGCCGATCCCGACGCGTCGACGGTCACGATCGGACCGCATTCGCGGTGCGCGGCCTGCCACGCCTCGGTGGCGAAGCTCGCGAACGCCTGCGCCACCCGGTGGTGGAATTCGTCGCCGTTGCGTTCCATGCGGTCGCGCTCCCCGCGCTTTTCGGCACGCGCCAGCCCTTCGGCCACCGGCAACGCGAACAGCAGCGTGAGATCGGGCACCAGCCCCGAGGTCGCCACGGCGTTGGCTTCCATCACTTCGCGCTCGGGCAGCCCGCGCCCCGCGCCCTGGTAGGCATACGTCGATAAGAAGAACCGGTCGAGCAGCACGACGTGCCCCGCGGCGAGCGCCGGCCGCACGAGGGACTGGACCAACTGGGCACGCGACGCCATGAACAGCAGCGCCTCGGCCCGCGGCGTGATGTCGGAGGCGGGATCGAGCAGCAAACGCCGGATCTCGTCACCGAGGGGCGTACCGCCGGGTTCGCGGAGCGCGTGCACCACGCGCCCGCCCGACTCCAGCCACGACGTGAGCCGGCGGAGCTGCGTGGACTTGCCCACGCCCTCCGCCCCCTCGAATACGATCAGTGGGCCCCGGGTCATGTCACCCCAGCATGATGATCGGACTCGACGCACCCTTCTCGATGCCGTCGAGAATCCAATCGTTCACCTTCGCCATCGTCTTGTCGAAGTTCTCCTGCGACACGATCAGCCGCTGGTACACGGGCTGTCCCTGCACCTTTGCCAACAGATCGTCGAGCTGCTGTTCCATCTCGGGCGTCGGCCGCTCACCGCGCGCGATCATCCGCTGCGCGTCCACCCGGAGTTGCTCCATCTGACGCAGCATCGCCACCGCGTCCTTGTCTTCGCCCAGCGCCTCGTTGGCGCGCTTGAGCCCCTGGTACTCCGCGCTCTGGCCGATGAGGCGCCCCAGGTCCTTCGCCTTTTCTTCGATCATCTCCACTCCCGTCGCCGTGCAACGACGAACCGTTCGCGCCCGGCGAGGTCGAACCGCACCGAGACGTCTGCGAAAGCTGTATCGGCGGAGACCATCTCCGCCACCAATGAGGCGCGCCCCGCATCGACTTCGAGCGCCAGGACACCACCCGATTCCAACTGCGAGGCCGCCCCACCCACCAGAGCCCGCGTCACCGCCAACCCGTGATCGGGACTCAGCAGCGCCGCGACCGGCTCCCAATCGCGCACCGACGCCGGCAGCGCGCGCACTTCGTCGTACGCAATGTAGGGTGGGTTCGACACGATCGCCCGCGCGCGAACACCGGCCAGCGGCCGCAGCAGCGACCCATGGCGGAACTCCGCCGCCGCCCGGAGCCCCTGGGCCAGCGCGGTGGCGTTGTGCCGCGCCACGTCGAGGGCGTCGAGCGACACGTCCACGCCGATCACGCGGTCGAACGTGCCTTCCTGCGCCAGCGCCAGCGCGATCGCCCCCGATCCCGTGCCGACATCGATCGCCAGCCCGCCGCGCGTCGCGCGCGTCGCGTCGAGCACCAGCTCCACCAGCATCTCCGTTTCCGGACGCGGGATCAGCACGCGCTCGTCCACGTCGAGCATGAGGGACCGGAACGCCGCGCGTCTCACCGCGTACGCAAAGGGCATCCCCCGCTTCAGCCGGTGCGCCGCCTCGAGGGCGCGGGCCAGAAGCATCGCATCCACGGGAGCGTCGGCGTGCAGGGCCGGCCAGTGGCGCCCCACGTCGAGCAGCGCGCCCACGATCTCGCGGGCCTGCGCCGTGGCGGCCGCCGGGCTGGGGGCCGCGCATCCGTCGGCCACCTGCTGCACGACCGCCCCGACCGTGAGCGCGCCGAGGCCCACGACCCGTGGCAGCCCCCGCGTGTCGTCCGGTAGCGGCCGGTCAGGCAACACTCAGCCGCTCCTCGACATCGGCCATACGCAGGGCTTCGATCAGTCCGCCGATATCGCCGTCGAGTACGCCCGGCAGATTGTGGGTGGTGTAGCCGATGCGGTGGTCGGTGATCCGGCTCTGCGGAAAGTTGTAGGTGCGAATCTTGGCCGAGCGGTCGCCCGTGCCCACCTGCGTCTTGCGCATGCGGGCCCGCTCCGCTTCGCGCTCGGCCAGGCGGAGGTCGAGCAGGCGGGCCCGCAGCACGTCCATGGCGCGCGCCTTGTTCTGGATCTGCGAGCGCTGGTCCTGTTGGCTGATCACGATCCCGGTGGGCAGGTGCGTGATGCGGACGGCGGAATCGGTGGTATTCACCCCCTGGCCGCCCGGGCCCGAGGCGCGGAAGACGTCGATGCGCAGCTCCTTCTCGTCGATCTTCACGTCCACCTCTTCGGCCTCGGGGAGTACCGCCACGGTAGCGGCCGAGGTGTGGATGCGGCCCTGGTTCTCGGTGGCGGGCACGCGCTGCACGCGGTGCACGCCCGATTCCCAGCGCATGGCGCCGAAGGGGCCCTCGCCGGCCACCTTGAATATGACTTCTTTAATCCCACCGAGCGTGCCTTCGGAGTACGACATGACCTCGAGCTTCCAGCCGCGCCGCTCGCAGTAGCGGGTGTACATGCGGTAGAGGTCGGCGGCGAACAACGCCGCTTCGTCGCCACCCGTGCCGGCCCGGATCTCGACGATCGCGTTCCGGTCATCGAGCGGGTCGTGGGGCACGAGCATCGGCTTGAGCCGCTCCTCCATCCCGGCGATGGACGCCTCCAGCCGTTCGACCTCGGCCGTCGCCTCGGCCGCCATCTCGGGGTCGTCAACGGAAACGAGCTCGCGGGCCTGCGCGAGCTCGTTCTCTTGCTTGCGGAGCCGAGCGGCCAGCTCGACCAGCGGGGTCAGGCGACGGTGCTCGCGTCCCAGTTCGGCCAGCTTGCGCGAATCGCGCAGAGCCCCGGGATCGGACAGCGCACGCTCGACGTCGGCCGCGCGGGCCAGGGTATCGGCAAGTCGGTCGCGGAGGCTCAGGCCTTCTTCCCGAACTTCTGGCGGAACCGCTCGACGCGGCCGGCGGTATCCACGAGGCGCTGCTTGCCGGTATAGAACGGGTGGCACTGCGAGCAGACGTCGGTGTGGATCTCGGCCTGGGTGGACCGGGTTTCGAATGTATTGCCGCAGGCACACTTGACCGTGGCCGTGGCGTACGCAGGATGGATGTCGGCTTTCATGGACCTGGACCTCTTGAAGGGCAAACTACCAAGCTAGAAAATATAGCCGGTTCCGCCCGTAAAAGACAAGCCGGCAAAGGGTTGCGATATGACAAACATAGTGTGTCCGATCATGGGGTGCATCGCCCATCGGAAGCGTTGACGTACGGAGATTTCGCGCTCGTGCCGCGCGGCGCCAACGGCCATCTGGGGCTGAGCTTCTACGGCACGTATCACACGACCGTCCTGCCGTACACCATCGGGCTGCTCCTCACCGCGTACTTCCTTATCAAAGCCGCCCACGCACTACCGCGAGAGACGCAGAGGCTGCTGCGCTACCTGACCGAGGCGCTCCTCGTCCTGGCCATGCTCGTGGTGTCTCCTCCGGCTGACCAAGCCGGCGCCGGGCTGACGAGCCGCCAGTTTCAATCGTGCGGCGCGGTCAATTCGATGAAGTCCGCACGGCCGCGCAATGACGCAAGGCCGGGATCGAAGTGGATCCACAGCGGCCACGCCCCCTCGTCGATCGCGTCGCGCACGCGGGCCACCGCGACATCCCCGTGGCCGAGCAGCGCCGCCACCCGTGCGCGGTACAGGCTTGCGGTCCAGCCGACGCGTGACACCGGTTGCGCCGCGAGCCATCGGTCGAGCGATTCGGCGAGCGCCGAATCGCCGGTCTCGGCGGCAAGCCCGGCAAGCTCTCCCCGATAATCCACGTTAGTGGAGTCTTCCGCGACCAGTTGCCTGGCCATGCGTATGGCCTCGGGATACGCGCCGAGCATCTCCAGCGACCAGCTGGCGACGAGACGTTCCTCGGGGGTCGAGCGCTCGTCGAGCGGACGACTCCGGTACCACGCAATGGCGCGCGCCGCCGCCTGATGTGCAGCCACCGCGTCGCCGTGCACGGCCAACTCGCGCGCGATCCAGTTGGCCACCCAGCCCGGCGTCGCGGTGTACTGCGGCCGGCCGTCGGTATACGGCGCAAGTCCGAGGTTCGTCATCTCCACGGGCAGCGTAAGCGCGCTGTCAATCACAGCCAGCGCCGCCGTCGGACGCGAGAGCGCGGCGAGCGCACGCCCCCGCATCCACGCGCGGCTCAATGGCGCGCTGGCCGGTATGCGACCGGCCGCCGCGAGCTCTTCGTCGTGGCGGCCCAGGAGATGCAGCGCCTCGGTGAGGTCGCTCCAATAGTCGAAGTGCGTGGTATCCGTGCTCCAGCCGAGGTCGGTCTGGGGATTGATCCGCTCGAGGAGGTCCAGGGCCCGTTGCGGACGGTCGGCCCACAACGCCGCCGCGGCGGCTGAGAGCTGTACGTCAGACGAGCGCGGCTCGAGGTCGGCGCGCTCGAGAGCGAGCCGCAGCATCTCGTCGTTGCGGCCGTGACAGCGCGCCACTGCGATCTGCAGAGACAGGCCATGTATACGGCCCAGGGGCTGCGACCGCGCGTCGAGAGCGCGCGCCACCGAATCGACCAGCGCGCAGTCATTGACGCTCGCCCCCGTCGTGGCGGCGGCTATGGCCGCCGCCACAAAGCCGGTGTCCCGGTGCGCTGCCTGGAGGAACAGCGCTTCGGCGTGCCGGCCGTCGCCGTGCCAATACGTGTCCCAACCCTCCACATAGGCCTGGTACGCGTCGAACGGTGGAACCTCGCCCTCGCCGGGATCCAGAATGGAGTGCGAGTCCACCGCGGACGCGAGGGCCGTCATCACGCGGGACCGCAATTCGTCGAGCGCGGCGACCGGCGTGCGCACGTTGGCGAAGATCGGCCCTACCGCGCGCACGATGCGCCCCGTGCCAACATCCGTGACAGCCGCCTGCAGGAACAGCGTATCGCCGGTGCGATAATAGCTGCCCGAGACGAGCATGTCGGCCCCGGTGCGATGCGCCACCGTGATCGGGTCGACCGGTGCGCCCGCACCCGTGCGGCTCTGCACGAACACCGCATGCGGATCCACCACATCGACGAGGCGCGTGCGCAGGAGTCCCTCCGCGATCCAGTCCTGCGTCATGCGCCCGAGAGACTGGAGCGACGAGTCCCCCGTACGATTGTCGAACACCGCCACGAGTGCGCGCTTGCGGGTATCGGCGGCGCCTGACTGCCGCGCGTTCTTGGCGCGCACCACGAGCAGGACGACCGCCGCGGCGGCGCACGCCAGAACTCCCCAGACCACGGCGCGGCGCACGCGTGTCGTCCGTGGCTTCGTCGAAGCAGCGGCCGAATCGATGAGGGCGGCAGCCGGTGCGCTGGGGCCGTCGGCGGCGGCGGCGTGGACCTCGCCATCCCCCGTGACCGAATCCTGGGTCGGCGGTGCCGCGAGGCCGGGACGAGCCGCTGGCTGGCGGCTTCCGTCGCGAATTCGCGCGGCGAGTGCCTTGGCCTCTGCGCTCGGTTTTGCGTCGAAGTCGGTAGCCAGGCGACGCGTAAACGCATCATACAGGCGAAGGGCGCTTCCTGGATCGCTGCCCGCATCGAATAGCGTCATCGCTCGCCGCAGCCAACCCTCGTCGCCGGGAGCCAGCGCACACGCGCGCTGCGCCCAGTACGCAGCGCCGGCCACGTTGCCGGCCTGTTCTTCACGCTCGACCAGCGCCCGGATGGCCCGCGTGACGAGTTCGGCCACCCGGAGCCGCTCGCGCGACAACCACTCCTCGAACTCCTCGCCGGCGCTGGCGAAATGGATCCCGGGAAGCAGCTCGCCGTGGTACCAATCCACCGCCTCTTCGTATCGGCCTGCCTGGACCGCATCCTGGAGCCTGGTCACGTCGCAGGTCAGCCGCGCCGGGTCGATGGACACCGCGTCGTCGCCGCGGGTGATGATCGCCCCCTCACCGAGCGCATCGCGCAGATGGTAGAGCGTATTCCGGAGCGCTCGCCGGGCCGCGAACTGGTCCAGATCGGGCCAGAACATCGCGGCCAGGGTGTCGCGGCGGTGGTACCCGCCGCCGCCGCTGACCGCAAGGTAAGCCAGCAGCGCGAACCGCTTGGGCTGGGCCGGCAACGACGTGATCTCTCGTCCGTCCGACCCGCGGAGGGCGTGGAGCCCCAGCAGACTGAGCTCGATCATGGGCGGTCGAATGTAGGTCTCGCCGCGTCGCCCGGCAACAAACAGCCACGCCACGGCGGAGCGACGCAGCCACCGTACGTTGCCCGGGAATTCGACCGTTCAACGCCAGCCAGGGGGTAACCATGTCTATCGTTCGTTCCGGGATCCGGATGGGGTTCGGACTCGCCGTCGTCGGGTGGGCCGGCCTCGTGGGGTGGGGCGGAAGTTCCGGGCCCCTTCATTTAATGGGCCCTGCAATTGCCCGCGGCGCGGTTCTCGCCCCCGGGGATCCGTGCACGCTGCTCTCGGCCAGCGAAGCCGCACCCTTTGTGGGCCCGCTCTCCTCGCCGCCGTACCGGACGAGTGACGGCGTGCCGGACGTGCACGGCGACCAGTGCGTGTATCGCGGCAAGGACGGGCGCGTGGTGACCGTCGAGGCCAGTTGGAGCGGCGGAGCGGCGGCCAGCAAGGTCACCCAGGACGTGCCCAACACGGTGGGCAGCGGAATGGCCAAGTCAGGCGCGACGGGCATGGACACCATGGCCCACCGCGTCATGAAGTCCGAGGCGACCGGTCCGTGGGATCGCGCGACCTGGATACCCGGCGGCTCGGTGCTCGCCACGAAGGGCGACGCAACCGCCATCATCGACGTGACCGGATCGAGCGGCCAGGAAAGGGACGCGCTGACGCTGGCCAGGATCGCGGTCCCGCGTCTGGCTCATCCGCTCAACTACGATGGCGCCAAGGCCGTGGCGCTCGCGCCGAAGCCGGTCGCCCATCCCGCGCACGCGTGCGATTTCATTCCGGTTTCCGAGGTCGTGGCCGCCATCGGCCCACTCGATGGCGCGCCGACTTCCGATTCGCCTGAAACGACATGCACGTATCGCGTGCACACGACGCAGGGCGAACGCACGTACGCCGTTTCGTACGGGTGGCAGAACGGCCAGAAGGCGTACGCCGCGCAAACGCACGGGATGTCGACGATGGGTGGCATAATGGGCATGCCCGTGAGTTCACCGCTCGACACCATGCACCAATCGCCGCAAATGAAGACGATGATGGGCGCCATGATGAAGATGGTCGGCGGCTCATCCAGCCCGCATGGCGCCGCAGCGGCGCCGGGCGCGACCGCGACGGTGGGGATGCGGACGGACACCGCACTCGTCGGGCCGTGGGACCACGCGGCGCTCCTCCACGGCACGCAGCTCATGGCCGTGCGGCGCGACGTTATGGTCGCCATGAGTCTCCAGTCGGCGGACTACAACAAGGCGAAGGCGCTCCTGGCAGCCATCTGCTCGCGACTGTGAGCACAACGTGCATCGGAGGGACTTTCAGATGAGCACACGGTCTCGGCGCCTGCTCTGGACCGCATCAGTCATCCTGGCGTTCATTCTCGGCTACCTGTTGGCGCGCCGGAGATGCGTGCGGGACTCGGCCGGCGCCAGCGGCATGGGCAACACGAGAGTGGTCGCGAAAGGCGACCCCTCCCAGTCCGCGCGCTCGCACATCAAGCTCGGCACGGGAGAGGGAGCCGCGTCGAGCACGGGCGGGACGTCCGGCAACATCGACGGGGGTGTCGACACCGCCAACGGCGGCGGCGCAGCCGGCGGCGGCGGCGGCGCTGATGCCGGTAACGGTGGTGGATCAGGCGTGATGCCCGGCGGTTCCGGCGTATTCAAGAAGACTCCACGCGAGAGTGATTCCCTGTTCGGTAACTACGTCGCGCGGTTGGCAGAGGATCAGGACAACACCGGCAAGCGCATGTCGGACAGCGCGGTGGACCAGAACGTCACGGTGCGCGTCGCGAACGATTTCAGCCTCGACGGGACCGGCTTGCCGCGCTACCCGAACGGGGTGACCCGAGTCATGAGTAGCATCGCCGTCAGGACCGACGTGCCCGCCGACACCGCCACGGGTTGTGCCCTCGAGACGCACGACTCGTTCCAGACCGTCGCCGCGTGGTATCACCAGCGCGTGCCCCCGGGATGGCACGAAACGTCTACGGCCAACCTGCAGCAGACCGCGGCCAAGCTCTCTCCGGAGAACATCATGAAGATGCTGATGTCGGGCGACACGTCCGACACAGCGGCCCAGGCCGACACCGGTGCGGCCGCCGGTTTGGAGTTCGCGGGCTGGTCGGCCCCATACGACAATGCCGACAGTACCCATAGCGCGCGATCGGTGATGGTCATCGCCCGGCCGGGGGAACCCACACAAGTTACCATGTCGCGGACGGTGCGCCCATGAACGGAACTTTCAAATTGCAGATCGCGCTGTGCCTGTTCGCCAGCCTGCTCGGGGCACCGGCACTGGCGCAGGCGCCGCCACCCAACTCCAACGACCCGACGGTAACGCTGGACGTGTCCCCATCTACGACGCCGCCCAACGGTACGATCACCGTGTCGGGCCTCACCTACCCGCAGCCCGGGGTCCAGGTGCTCGTGACGATCACGCCCCCGGGCGGCGCTCCCACCGTCTTAACCGCGACGCCGGACACCGGCGGCCGTTATCAAGTGAACTTCTCGCGCACCGCGAGCAACGGCATGTACCGGGTGCGCGCGCAGGCCGGGAAGAAGGGCGTGCCGGCGTACGGGCAGTTCACGGTTATGCAATCGCTCATCGACATCGATGACGACGTCGCCGACAACAAGGCGCTGCTCGACGAGTCGGCCGGGATCGTGAAGGGAGTCAAGCAGCAGGTGGACAACGTGCCGGACTCGCCGGCCAAGAGCCAGATGGAGACAAAGCTCGACGAGCTGGACGAGGCGATCAAGACGGCGACGTCGAACACGGCGCACTTACCCAATGTGCTCCAGCCATACAAGACCCTGGTGCAGCAGCGTCCGGATGCCGAGCCTTCGCTGCAGCCCTTCTTCGACCACCTGGCGCAGTTGGACATACAGGCCCAGCAGGCCAAGGAGACGTACGCCAAGCAGATCGCCCAGAGCAAGAACGGGGTGAAGACCTGCGACGCGATCGATCAGGCGACGCAAGCGTTGAGAGCCGTGCCGGACATGATCGAAATCGCCAAGAAGCCGTGGCAGTTCGCGGCGGCCTTCGGCACGAACATGGCGCAATCGGAACTACCGGCCTCGGCCGGTCCGGGCGCGCAGGCCGTGGGCAGCCTCGTGAAGAACCTTCCGACCGCCGCCGGCAAGCCGACGGAGAGCCTGGCCGAGAACGAACTCGAGATGGGATCGGAGAGCGAGATCGCCGAGAAGCTGGTGGAGAACATTCCCGAATCGGTTCGCGCCACGCCGGGGTACGCGTTCGCCGTCACCGAGACCAAGAAGTTCGTGCCCAGCGTCGTGGAGGGCACCAAGGGTCCGCTCGACCTCCTGGACAAGGCGACGTCGCTGGCGGGAGACCTCGTGGCGTACGCCAACGAACGGCTGTTCGCGCAGTACTGCGAGAAGTTCCAGGGCAGCTTCACGGCCACCATGCTCGCGCACTTCTACAGTAAACCCAACGGCGAAGGGAAGCCAACCGAATGGTGGACCTACTCCACCGCCATCAAGGGCACGCTCGTGCTCCGCTACCCCAAGGAGGCAACGGGCAAGGCGGTCGCGCTGAGCGGGCAGATCGAGGGCGGGGCGACACGCTTCACTTACAAAGAGAACGTGTTCAGCACCGACCTGTACGGCTCGATGGCCAAGGGCGGAACGGTGTACCTGAAGGACGTCGCGCCTGCAGCCACCGATAACGGAGCCGGCGGAATGGTGAACGCCCTCACATCTCCCACTTCGTTCTACATCCCGGTCACGGGCCAGTACGCCAACGGCCAGATCACGATCGTGATGGGCAATGCGAGGACGGACTTCAGCGAGAGCTATACCAGGGGCCACACTTTCTACGTGGTCATCGCCCCCACCACGCTCATGCTCCCCGTACTCGGCCACTTCACGCTCCCCTACACGAACGCGCACTTCATCCTCGACCACGTCGTGAAGGACACCTACACGGTGCATCGGAGCGGCATGTCCATGCTCATCGTGAAGAACGCCAGCAAGGACTTCCCGGGGAAGGGGAACCTCGCGACCTACACCATCAACCTCAAGGCATGCAATCCGGCATGCCCGTAGCAGCGAACGCCGGCCTGCGCACGGCTCACGTTTCACACAAGGAGCGGTCATGTCTCGTCAATCGGTAGTGGTACTCGCCGCAGCGTGTCTGGTGGCCGTCGCCGCGGGCTGTTCGAACGGCTCCGCCAAGGGAGCCGCAGTGGCTTCCGGTAGTGCGAAGGCCGGCGCCGCGCAAACCGCCACTGGCAACGCGTGCGACCGGAAGCTGCTGACGGCGGCCGACGTCGCCGGCATTCTGACCGCGCCGATCGTCGGCACCAAACCCATTCCGGGAGACCCGCAGACCTGCCAGTTCACCACGGGGAGTTTCCCGTCGATCAGCGTAACGTTGCGGCCCGGGCTGGGTAAGACGACCGTGGACACCTGGACGAGCGGTCGTATGCCGGTGGCCGCGGCCCCACTGGCCGGCGTCGGTGACGAGGCCGCCTGGGTGGACCCGCTCCATGAGGTGGTCGCGGAGAAGAACAATCTGCTGTGCGACATCCAGGTCACGGGCACCGGCGGAGACTTCAGCGGTTCCGTGGCCGATCAGCAGCGGAAGATCGGCGCGCTCTGCAACAAGATTTTCGCGGCGGTACAGTGACCGACCGAAGCCGCCTACACCCCATCCCACAATCGGAGGAACCCCACGTCACGCCGTCTTCCCATCGCGCCATTCCTGATCGCCGCGTTCACCCTGCTCGTGATCCCGGCTGGGTATGGAAGCGAAGCTCGATGACTGCGCAGAACATGCTCGCTCAAGGAGAATCTCGCCACGACCAAGGGTTACTCGTGCCAGCACGTTGGCGATGAATCCGTCGGTGGTGTATCGGCGGCGATGTACACCGGGCACGCCGAAAGCGATGCGCTCATTGCCGATGCGCGGACCTAGATTGCCAAGAGCACCAGGCTCGTCCTGCGCATGGGCTACCCCCGAATGGGGGGCGGGATGGCGGCGCGGGTCGCCGCGGGTCGTCACGCAGAACAGTCTAAGCCGGGCATGGGAGCGAGCCTCACCGGGAGCCTCGCTGCGGCCAGTGCGCCGATACGCAGTAGCGCCCAGTGTGGACGTGTCCCCCGTTTGCATTTGTGCGCTTATGTGCGGGCTGCCGCATGAATGTCAGCTCGCAACGACCGCCGCGCCCGAAAGAGCGCCATACTCAGCTACCCTCGAACGGCCGCCGCTCAGGCCAGAGGAAGGAGACCATCGTGCGGAAACACATCATGAGCTTCAAGCGCGCAGGTTTGATGGCCGGCGTCCTTGGTCTTATTACCCTGGCCGGCAAGGCCCGTGCACAGCAAGCCGACACGGTATTCAAGATCGGCGTGTTGCCCTTTGTGGACAACACGGGCTCCGGCGGGACGGACCTTGGCGCTGCGCTTTCGCGGGCCGTGCAGGCCGAAATCGCCCACTCGACTCGACTGCAGGGGCGCGTCATCGCGCTGGACTCCGGCGTGAAAGCTACGGCAGTGGATGCACCCCAAGCAGTGGCCATGGGCCGCGCGGACGGGGTGGACGTGGTGATGGTGGGCACGGTACTCGAAGCTTCGTCCAAGGGATCCAATCAGAGCGTCAATGGCCCCACGTTTCACGGTATCACGCTGGGTGGCTCGGCGCACATTGTAAGCGGTGCGGTGACGCTCCAAGGTGACCTGTATGACGTGACCTCCGGACGGCAGATTGAAAGCATTCGCGTCACGGGCAACGCCTCCGAAAAGGGGCTGGGCGCCAATGTCAGCACCAGCCTGGGAGACCTTGCGACCGGCGGCAACTCGTTCGACCAATCACTGATCGGCAAAGCCCTGCACGACGCCGTCGCCCAGCTGGTCAAGCGAGTCACGAAAGACCAGTCGAAGATGACGCACTACACGGCGAGCCCAGGTTCAGGCACCACCGGCAGCCAGCCGCGGCCTGCGACGGTGACGATTGATATCGTTCCCGGCCAGAGGACGATCTTCTAGGACGACGTGCAGTCGTTTGGGTTGGCACCTATACTCGTCGGTGCCCCACGTTGTGGGGCGGTCATCGACGCCCAGCCGGTGCGCCCCGACCCAACCGGACACATCGCGCATGGCATCCCACGGGCGCAACGCTTCTGCCTTTGACTCCAGTTGCTCGTCAAGAACGAGAATTGGGTCGTCGTCACCAGTGATCTCTAGATGCAAGCTCGCGGCCTGGACAGAGTCTTGAAGCCAGAGAAAATAGGGGTTGCCCCCGACCGCGATGCGAAATGACTCCGGCAGGGAGTTCCACGTTTCAAGGGAAATGACAGCGGCAGTGATTTGTGGGCACGTCCATCGCATGACCTCTGCGAGTTCCTCAATGAGCGAGACGCGCCGGTACGGCCTCCAGCGCTCACCGCCGAGCGGATCGTACTCCTCAGATCCCGCGTAGCAGGGGGAGGCGTGGAATCCGACCTGCGACAGCCCATACTCCTCCAGAATGCACTCCCAGTTGAGAGCGAACTCATGCCAAGCGTCGGCATCGGCCGACAGGCCGCCCGCACCGACGTGGGACGTGCTCGGGTCCGTGTGCTGACCGCTCTCATCCCAATAGCCGTTAATCACCAGGACAAAGGTATGAGGGGGATTGACGCGGCAGAATGCGCGCGCAAACGACTGGAACAAAGAGGGCACTATTCAGCCCATTTGTAACGTCATAAACTGAGCCAGTACCACGGGTTGCCGAATTGACTTCGCTCCGTGAGCGGCATAACTTCGCGGCCATCCGCCGGGGGCGGCCAGGTCTGCCCTCCCATCCCCTGTCCGCAGCCGGCCCGGTCTCGTATGAACCAGACGACAGCCGACTTCCTCGCCACGGTGCCGCTGCTGAGCGGCCTGAACCGCCAAGAACTCGAGCGGTTTGGCGAGTTGACCCGCGAGAAGGCCTATCCACGGGGCAGCGTGATCCTGTTCGAGGACGACCCGGGGGACTCGCTTTTCGTGGTCCGCACGGGGCGGGTGAAGGTGGTGCTCATCGGCGAGGACGGCCGGGAGGTGATCCTCGGCGTGCTCGGCGTGGGCGAGCACTTCGGCGAGCTGGCGCTGATCGACGACCGCCCCCGCTCCGCCCACGTGATCGCCATGGAGGATTCCAAACTGCTCGTGCTCCGGCGCGACGACTTCCGGGCCCGCGTGGAATCCAGCCCCACCGTGGCCTGGTCGCTCCTCACCGAACTGTCGCGGCGGCTGCGGCGGGCCGACGACAAGATCGGCGGGCTCGTGCTGCTCGATGTGCCGGGTCGGATTGCCCGCCTCCTGCTCGATCTCGCCGAGGAGAGCGGCAGCGCCGTGATCGAGAAGTCGCTCACGCACCAGACCATCGCGCAGATGATCGGCGCGAGCCGCGAGACCGTGTCGCGCGCCATGAAGGAATTCCAGGATTCCGGCTGGGTTGCCGTGGAGCGGCGGCGCATCACCGTGGTCGACCGGGCCGCCCTCGAGCGCCGCGCTCGCGTGCGCATGTGACCGCCGTCACCATGCGGCAGTGACGACCCGCCTAGCCGCAACCGGCGCGCGCAGCCAATTCTTGTCCTGACGCACCGAGACCAGCGGATATGAGCCTGCGACTTCAGTTCTGGGGCACGCGAGGATCGATTCCGAGCCCTGGTTTACAGACGGTGCGTTACGGGGGCAACACGCCCTCCGTGGAAGTACGCACGTCCGACGGATGGCTGATCATTCTCGATGCCGGCACGGGACTGCGCGAACTGGGGCGGTCGCTCATCGCGCGGGCCAACGGGGCGCCGATCATCGGCGACATTTTTCTCACGCACGCGCACTGGGATCACATTCAGGGCATCCCATTCTTCGCACCGTTGTTCCAGAGAGGAAACCATTTCACGATCTGGGGAGCCAAGACGCTGGAGACGAGCATCGACCGGGTGGTCCGGGATCAGATGTCGCCCGTGGTGTTCCCCGTGACGTTCGAGGAGATGGAAGCGCAGATCGAATTCTCGGAGATCGCGCAGGAGACGCGGAGGCGGCACGGATACGAAGTTTCGGCATATCCCGTCAGGCATCCCGGCGGGGCCCTCGGGTATCGCTTTCTGGAATCGCGCCCGGGCGCGCATGCCCTGGTGTACATCTCGGACAATGAGTTGGGAGTGGGAGGCGATTACGACGCCCTCGACGGCTGGCGCGACGGCCTGGTGGCGTTCGCGCGCGGCGCCAGGGTGTTGGTGCACGACACGACCTACACCGCGGGCGAGTACGAGCAGTACCGCGGCTGGGGACACTCGACGAACGGCGACGCCGTTCTGTTGGCCCTCGAGGCGGGGGTGGAGCAGCTCGTGCTCTTCCATCACCGGCCGGAGCGCACCGACGACGAGGTGGACCAGCGGGTCGCCGAGTGTCGGGCGATGGTGGAAGAACGGGGGGCGCGACTGGATGTCGTCGCGGCTGCCGAGGGAATGACGCTGATGGTGTAGGCGAGTTCGGATGTGCGTGTCTCGGGAGGAGATCATGAAGCGTTTCGCTCGCACGGCATGGGCGCTGGTTCTGGCTGGTGCGGCATTCCCGCCGGCGACGGCCGTGGCCCAGGAGGCCAACCGGCCGGTGGTGGCGATATTGGGTTTCGACAACAACTCGATCGGGAAGGACGCGTCCGACTACAACGGCATCGGCACGGCCATCGCCGAGATGCTGATCACGGAACTCGCGAAGAATCCGAACGTCGTCGTCGTGGACCGCGCACACATTCGGGAGGTGCTCCGGGAGCAGGACCTGGTGCGCAGCGGGCAGGTCGATCCCGGAACCGCGGTGCGACTCGGCAAGCTGCTCGGCGCCCAGTACATGATCACGGGTGGGTTCATGAGCGACGGGCGCGGCGACATGGTGCTCACGGCGCGCTCGATCAACGTGCAGACCACGGCCGTAGCGAACCCGCAGCGCGTGCAGGCCAAGACCGACGACGTGCTGGGCATGATCGCGCAGCTGTCGGCGAAGGTGTCGAACGACATGAAACTGCCGGCCCTGGATCATGGCACCGGCACGCGCGATGGCGGCGCCAAGCCCGCCAAGATGGATCTGCGGACGGCGATGCTGTTCGCCAAAGGGCTGGACGCCGAGGACACGGGCGATCGGGCACGGGCAGCGGAGTTGTTCCACCAGGTACTGGACAAGTTCCCCCACTACCCGCCCGCCGAGCAGCATCTGGCAAGAGTCATCAAGTCCGGCAATTGATGGAGTAGATGGTACCCTCGAGCCACCGGCGGCCCACGACGAGGCGGCCCGCCGACGACTCCGGGTTTTCCCACGCGAAGGGCCCGCATGAAGCCGCTGTTGATCGTGTCCGAGGTGCCCTGCCTCGGCGCCGCCTCGCTCGTTGCCGACCGCGCGGTCGAGGTACGCCGCGTGCGGACCCTTCCCGCGGCCGCGACCCTCGACCCCACCCGCCCCACCGTCGTGCTGCTCGATCGCGCGTTGGCCGCCACGAGCGCCTGCGCGGACGGCGGGCTTTCCGCGATCGGCGCCCGCGCGGTCCTGGTGGCCGTGGGCGAGCCCGGGCCGGGCGCCGATTTCCCGACGGATCTGGCGACGAGCTTCATTCCCGCCGACGCGCCGTCGGCGATGGTCGCCGCACAGCTGCGCGGAGCGTTCCGGCATGCCGCGTCGATCGTCGCGGTCAACGGCGCGCGCTATCGCGAGGAGCGGAGTCGGCGCGAACTCACCGACCTTACGCGGGTAGGCGTCGCGCTCAGCACCGAGCGCAACCTCACCACGTTGCTCGAGATGATCCTCAGCCACGCGCGACGCATCACGTGGAGCGACGCCGCGTCGCTCTACCTCGTGGAACGGCGCGCCGACGGCACGCCGAGCACGACCCTGCGCTTCATGCTGTCGCAGAATCATTCGGTGCCCGACATCCCGTTGCGTGAGTTCACGGTCCCCATCGATCACACGAGCCTGGCCGGCTACTCCGCCGCGACCGGCACGGTGATGGCCATCGAAGACGTGTATCGCCTGCCAGAAGACGCGCCGTATAAGCAGAACCGCAGTTTCGACGAGAAGTTCGGGTACCGCACCAGATCCATGCTCGTGCTGCCGATGAAGACGCACCGCGAAGAAGTGATCGGGGTGCTGCAACTCATCAACCGCAAGCGGCGGTTCGACGCCACGCTCACGCAGCCCGAGGTGGGCGAGTGCGAGGTGCTGCCGTACCAGGCGCACGACCTGGAACTGGTCACGGCGCTCGCGGCACAGGCCGGCGTGGCCATCGAGAACAGCCTGCTCTACGAGGACATCGAGAAGCTGTTCGAGGGGTTCGTCACCGCGGCGGTCACGGCCATCGAGTCGCGCGACCCGACCACGTCGGGCCATTCGGGGCGTGTGGCCACGCTCACCGTGGGGCTGGCCGAGGCGGTGGATCGCGGCGGCGAGGGCCGGTACAAGGCCCTGCGGTTCAGCCCCGAGCAGATTCGCGAGATCCGGTACGCCGGGTTGCTGCACGATTTCGGCAAGGTCGGCGTGCGCGAGCAGGTCCTGGTGAAGCAGAAGAAGCTGTACGGGGCGGACCTCGGCGTCATCCGTCACCGCTTCGCCTTCTTGCTGCAGCGGGCCGAGCTCCAGTTCGAGCGCGAGCGGGCCGACTACCTGCTGGAGAACGGCACGGCGATGTACGACCACGCGGTGGGGCGGCTCGACGCGGCGCGGCGGGCCACACGCGCCGAGCTCGAGCGATTCATGGACGCCATTGTCTCGGCCAACGAACCGACCATCGTGTCCGAGGGGGCTTTCGAGGAGCTGTACGAGATCAATCGGCGCACCTACCGGGATTTCGACGGCGCCGAGCGGCCGCTTCTGCACGACGACGAATTGCAGTTCCTGTTGATCCGCAAAGGCAATCTGGACGAGCGCGAGCGCCGCGAGATCGAATCGCACGTCACGCATACGTACCGCTTCCTGGGGCAGATCCCGTGGACGCGGGAGCTGGCAGGAATCCCGGCCATCGCCTACGGACACCACGAGAAGCTCGACGGGCGGGGCTATCCGCGGCGGATCAAGGCCGACGCGATCCCGGTGCAGACGCGGATGATGACGATCGCGGACATCTTCGACGCGCTGACGGCCACCGACCGCCCGTACAAGCGAGCGGTGACGCACGAGCGGGCACTGGATATCCTCGGCCGGGAGGCCAGCGAGGGGATGCTGGACGGCGAGCTGCTGCAGACGTTCATCGCGGCCGGGGTGTTTCGCAGGGTGGAGAAGCCGGAAGTCTGAACGAGCGCCGCCGCGCACCACCGGCGGTGCGCCTGCAGGTCTTGCGGCGATTCACGCCGGGGTCTATCAGTAGTCAGGTATTGGCTGCCGACTGCCTCATCCTCCGCCGTGTATTCCACCTGCCTGCACTGCAACGCCCACCTCGGCACCAACGAAGTGATCGAGGCCTTCCCCGTGGGACGCCGTCTGGCGTTCGACGGCGCGAAGGGACGGCTGTGGGTCGTGTGCCCCAAGTGCCGCCGGTGGAACCTGAGCCCGATCGAGGAACGGTGGGAGGCGATCGAGCAGTGCGAGCGCGAGTTCCGGGACACGCGACGGCGGACATCGACCGACAATATCGGGCTGGCGAAGACCCGCGAGGGGTTGGAACTGGTGCGTATCGGCGCGCCGCAACGTCCCGAGATGGCGGCGTGGCGGTATGCGCGGGAGTTCGGCAAGCGCTGGAAGACGCGGGGGCTGCCGTTGCTGGGCGGCATCGGGACGCTGCTCGGGCTCAACATCCTGTCCACGGCGCAATTGGTCAGCTCCGCGGTGGCGTTCGGCAGCATGGCAATACTGACCGTTGGTGGCGTCACCGTGATCCGCAGGAGCGGCCGCGCCCGCGTCGTGATGCCCGACGGCCGGGTGCGGACGCTTACCGCCACGAAGCCCCTGTATGCCGGGCTCGAGGCCGCGGACGAGGGCGGATGGGCGCTGCGTTGGAACGATGGCGAACAGGCCGGGATCGCGAACGGCGCCGAGGCCCGACGGGCCCTGCGCGGCCTGCTCACCATACGGAATTTCCAGGGCGCGCGGCCGGCTGGCATCAGGGACGCGGTCTCGCTCCTGGAACGGAGTCGCTCACCTGATCAGTTCGTCGATCGCGTTGCCCGTGCCACGCGTCCAGCCGGAGCGACGAGCGTGTTCTGGTATCCGCCAGACGTCTCGCTGGCACTCGAGATGGCGCTGCACGAAGACACCGAGCGCCGGGCTCTTGACGGGGAGCTCCAGGCACTGGCTGACGAGTGGGAGATGGCGGAGAAAATCGCGGGGATCGCCGACGATATGTTCATCGCTCCGGACGTTCGTCGGGCGCACGATGCACTCAAGCGGAGCGCCGGGCGATGAAACTTCGGTTGACGGTGGACTCCACGTTGCAGCCGCTCGAAAACGAACCGACACCGAAGGAGTTGGAGTGGTGGGCCGACGCGCGCCGGCCCATTCGCCGAAAGCACGTGCTGCAATTCACCGCGCTCATTTCGGTGCCAATCATGATCGGTCACGTTCTCGAGCGCGGGGTACACTCGTTGATCTCCTGGTCGGGTTTCGCGCTCATCTGCAGCCAACTTGCGATCGGACTTGGCGGCGGCGCCCTCAACTGGTTGATGCAGCGCAACACCCAGTTCCGACGGGCGCTCGTAGCCCGGCGACTGCGCCAGGCACTTACGGAAACGGAAGACGCGAACACCTGAGCACAACAGCCGGTGCGTCCCGGCGCGCTTGCTGGAGGCTGGAAGCGATCAGCCCACGCCTCTCAGCCTGCAGTTGGGCGGCGACTAGCGCGCCGCTACTTCCGCCCGTACCCCCCACCCCCCGGGGTTTCGATCGTCACCAGATCCCCGGGCTCGAGTTCGATCCGGCATTTGGCCGGAATCGTCTCGCCGTTGAGCGCGTTCCACCCGTGCCGCCCGTCGCCCCCGCCCGCCGCGCCGCGCGGCGCCGTCTTGCGACGCTCGGTGATCAGCGTGACCGTGCACCGCTCCAGCGCCCGGTAGCGCCGCACCACCCCGTGGCCGCCCCGATGGAGGCCCACGCCCCCGGAGCCCCGCCGCACGGCGTATTCCTCGATCCGCAGGGGATATATATTTTCTAATGCCTCGACCGGCGTGTTGAGCGTATTGCTCATCCCCACGTGTACGGCGTCCGGCCCGTCGGCGCGCGCGCTCGCCCCCTGCCCGCCCCCCAACGTTTCGTAGAACGTCCAGCCCGCCCCGCCGAAGGTGATGTTGTTCATCGTTCCCTGGCCCTGGGCCGCCACCGGCACTCCGGCGTTCGCCAGCGCGAGCATCAGCGTGTCCGTGATCCGCTGCGACATCTCCACGTTGCCCCCCGCCACCGCTGCGGGCCACTGCGCGTTCAACGCGCAGTCGTCGGGCACGCGCAATTCGATGGCCCGCGCGATTCCCTCGTTGGTGGGGACGTCGTCGTCGAGCAGCGTGCGTAACACGAACACGGCCGCCGCCCGCGTCACGGCGATGGGACAGTTCACGTTGCCCCGCACCACGGGCGAACTCCCCGTGAAATCGAGCTGCAGCGTATCGCCCACGGTCCGGACGCGCACGACCACCGGCACCGGGTCGTCGCTGATCCCGTCGCCCTCGAGCGCGTCGCGCGCAGAACTGTCGAGCGCGCCCAGCGCTGCGATCCGGGCGCGCGCGCGCCGCTCGGTGTAGTCCAGCACGGCATCCACGGCCGCCGCTACGCGCGCCGGGCCCTCCCGCGCGAGCAGCACCCGCCAACCGGATGCCCCGGCGGCACACGCCGCCAACTGCGCCCGCAGATCTCCCCGACGCTCCGACGGCGTACGCACGTTGGCGAGGATGAAGTCGAGGATCATCTCATCGAGCACGCCGCGGGCCACCAACCGCACCGGCGGAATGATCAGGCCCTCCTGCACCAACTCGGTGGCGCCCTGCGGCATGCTGCCCGGGCTCATACCACCCACGTCGGCATGGTGGGCGCGCACGGCGGCGAACCCCACGGTCGCACCGTCCTGCGCGATGGCCTCGACCAGGGTGAGGTCGGGCAGGTGCGACCCGCCGCGATAGGGATCGTTCAGAATGAACACGTCGCCCGGTTGCGGAGCGCACGCCATCACGGCGCGCACCGATTCGGGCATGGCGCCCAGGTGCACGGGGATGTGCGCCGCCTGCGCCACCATGCGACCGCGCGCGTCGAACAGCGCCGCCGACGCATCGCGCCGCTCCCGTATGTTCGGCGACAGCGCACTGCGCACGAGTACGGCGCCCATCTCCTCGGCGATCATCGCGAAGGCGTTGGCCATCACGCTCAATTCGAGGACGTCGAATTCGCTCATCGCGCGCGCTCCAACATCCAGCCGCCCATGGCGAGCGACGTCGCGGTCCACCCCGGCGACACGAGCATCGTGGCATCCGGCAGGATCACCGAACAGGGACCGGCGAGCGTCACCTCGCACCGCCCGCCGCTGTCGGTGCGCAAGGCGTCGTCCCAGCCATTCTCCGCGCCGCGCTCCAGCCGCACGGCCCGCGGCGCATCGCTCACCACGCAGCGCGCGCTCACGATCTCCACGTCCACCGGCAGATCGAAGCCCACGCGGGCGCGGTGCAGGTCGGAGAATCGGTCGCGAATGGCCGCCGGCGCGTCCCCCGGCGCCGCGGTCACATCCAGTTCGTGCCCCTGTCCCACGAAGCGCGCGCGCAGAAACCAGCGTCGGGTCCATCCAGGCGCTCCCTCGCACCGCGCCTCGGCATCCCGCATCGCCGCCGCGAGCGCCTCGACCGTGGTCTCGCCGGCGCGCTGCATGACGTTGGCCATCCCCTCGCGCCGCTCGGCGGTCATGGCCAGGCCCAACGCGCTCAGCACCCCAGCGTGCGGCGGCACCAGCACCCTGGCCGCTCCCACGATGTCCGCCAGCCCGCAGGCGTGGAGCGGTCCCCCGCCGCCGAACGCGACGAGCGCGCATTGACGCGGGTCGACCCCGCGTTCGACACTCACGCGGCGCAGGGCGCGGGCCATGGTCGCGTCGGCTGTGGCGACGATCGCCCGCGCCGTGTCCTCGGCGCTGCGACCAAGTTGCCGGGCAAGCGCCTCGACGCCAGCCCGCGCGCCATTCACGTCCAGCCGCACGCCGCCGCTCATCCGCTCGGCGCGAATGTTGTCGAGCATCACGTGCGCGTCGGTGACCGTGGGCTGCGTGCCGCCGCGGCCAAACGCGATCGGACCCGGCACGGAGCCCGCGCTCCGCGGCCCAACCCGCAGCGCGCCTCCGTCGTCGATCCAGGCGATGCTCCCACCGCCCGCCGACACCGTCTCGACGAGCACCCGCGGCAGCGCGATCGGCACTCCTGCCACCGCGCCGCCCGGCTCGACCAGCGGCTCGCCGTCCAGGATGAGGCCCACGTCGGCGCTGGTCCCGCCGATGTCGATGGTCAGCGCCCGCGACAACCCGGCCGCGCGGAGGACGGCAGCTGCGCCCACCACGCCGCCGGCCGGCCCGGAGAGGGCGAGTTGGGCCGCGCTCGACCACGCGTCCCGCGCCGTGCGCATTCCGCCGCTCGACGTCATGACGCCGAGGGCGGGCAGCGACATCGCGCGCAGCCGGTCGGCGAGGCGGCGGACGTAGCGGGCGACCCCCGGCCGCAGATACGCTTCGGCGACCGTGGTGGTGGTGCGCTCGTACTCGCGAATCTCGGGAAAGACGTCGGAGGAGCATACGACGTCCGTGTGGGGCATCCGCTCGCGGATCGCGGCGGCCAGCGCCCGCTCGTGCGACGGATCGCGATACGCATGGAGCAGCGCCACGGCCACGATGTCGGGCTCGAGCGCCTGCACACGGTCCACCGCCTCGGTGACGGCCGGTGCGAGCAGGGGTCGGATCACGCCTTCGGGGGCGATCCGCTCGTCCACCGCCACCACGTGCGCGGGGTCGACCAGCGGCTCGGGATGGTGCCGCGTGAGGTCGTAGAGCGACGCGCGCACCTGGCGGCGCAGTTCGAGAAGATCGGTGAACCCCGCCGTGGCGCAGAGGACGACGCGCGCGCCGGCGCGTTCGAGCAGCATGTTGGTGGCCACCGTCGTCCCGTGGACCACCCGCGAGAGATCGCGGCGGTCGAGCGAGCGGAGCGACGACTCCACCCCCTCGCTCTGGTCGGCGGGTGTACTGAGCACCTTGCGTGCCTCCACCGCGCCGTCGGCGTCGATCGATACGAGATCGGTGAACGTCCCGCCGACGTCGATGCCGACGGATGCGGTCATGCCGCGCGGCTCCGCTGGGCGCGCCGGCTCCACCAGTCGCGCCCCACGAGGGCCAGCGTCACCGCCACCGAGAGCAGGCCCACGAAGTCGCCCAGCGCGTCGTAGGGCGTGCGCGCGTCGCTGGTCTCCAGGGCGTAGGTTTCCGCTTCGGGTACGAAGATCGGCGTCGCCGCCCGGATGCGGCCCAGCGGGTCGATCCAGCCGGAGATACCGGTGTTCGCGGCGCGGACGATGGCGGTGCGATTCTCGATGGCGCGCAGCACGAGGTGCGAGTAGTGCTGGTACGGCGCCAGGGTGTGTCCGAACCAGGCGTCGTTGGTGATGTTGACCAGGAAGTCGGCACCGTCGTTGCGGTACTGGCGCGATTCTCCCGGGAAGATCGACTCGTAGCAGATGAGCACGCCGAACGTTCCGAACGGGACGTGGTAGATCACCGGCCCGTCGCCGATGCCGAACCCCCCGAAGTACTTCCCGGCCCAGTTGAACCACCGGGGATTGAAGAACGGCACCCGCTCGACGATCGGCACCAGCCGCCGCTTGTGGTACACCGGCTGCGTCTGCCGGCCGTCGCCGTCCACGAGCAGCGCGGCGTTATAATAGTCGTAGTCCGTTCGCGTGTGCCATACGAGATCGAGCATGCCGGTGAGGAGCGGCGTATCGGACGCGGTGGTGAGGGCACGGATCGAGTCGGACCACTCCGGGTGCCGGAACATGAAGTCGGGAAGCGACACCTCGGGCCACACGACCAGCTGCGGGTGGTCCTGGGCGAGCACGTCGCGCGTTCCCCTGGACATGAGGTCGATGATCGAGCCCAGATTGGCCGCCTGCCACTTCTCGTCTTCCGGCACGTTGGGCTGCACGATGCCCACGCGGCCCAGCGGGCGGAGGGCCGTGGTGCGCATGCGCCACGTACCGTAAGCCGCCACCGCGCACACCATGACGGCGATGGCGACGCCGCGCATCGCGTTGGCACGGCGCTGGCCGCGCGCCAGCCACATGTCGGCCACGAACCCGTTGGTGAGCGCGATCCAGAAGCTCACCCCGTGCACGCCGCTGATGTCGGCGATCTGGGCGAGCACCGGCGTATGCGTGACGGCCAGTCCCAACGGAAGCCAGGGAAAGGCAAGGGCCGACAGATGGTTCATCGCCATCTCCGACGCCACCCACACGAACGGGACCAGCGCGGCCATCGGCCATCGCGTGATGCGCCGCGCCGCGAACAGCGCCCCACCGGTGGCCGCGACCACCACCGTGAGCACGAACAGGGCTCCGATATAGCCGAGGATCGCGAGCTTGGTGAAGATCAGCAGCGCCGTGGCAATCCAATAGATGCTCGCCCCGTAGGCGAAGATCCCGAACCACATGCCGAGCCGCACGCCGGTGCGCACGCCGTCGCCGCGGTCGGCCGCCCGCGCCACGGCGACGGCAAACGGCACCAGGCATACGAACGCCGGTCCCACCAGTCTGAACGGCGGGAAGGCGTAGAAGAACAGGACCGCCGACGCCACGGTCGCAGCGAGCTCGGCGCGCGAGGGCCGGAACAGGCTCACCGTCACAGGCGGATCTCGTGGCCCTCGTCCGCCGAACGATAGATCGCTTCGACGACCCGGTGAAGCGTGACCTGATCCGTGGGCGGCTCGTACGCCGCCGTTCCGCGCACCACGGCCAGAAAATGTGCGAGTTCGGCGCGGTACGACTGGATGAACGCGCTCTCCCGGCTGGCGGCGCCCGCCGGCGAGACATCGAACGGACGGCCGTTGAGCTCCTTCACCACGCGCAGCGGCGCCAGCCGCGCGCTGCCGCGATCCGCCAGGACCTCGAACCACCAGCGTTCCTCCTCGCCCACATAGGCCCCCGACACGTCGAAGCTGAACACGACGTTGTTCTGGCATTCGAGGTGCACGAGCATGGCGTCCTCGACGGCGCCCGGCAGCCCCGACCGGTTCATGTGCGCGGTCACGCGCCGGGGCTCGGGAAAATCGGCCAGCCACAACGCGAGATCGAGCAACGGCAATCCATGGTCGAAGAAGGCGCCGCCCCCCGACTCGGCGCGGCGCCGCCGCCAGCCGGCGTCGGGCCGCTTGAAGTGGTAGGCGCCGGTGCGCACGCCGTTCACCTGCCCCAACTCACCGGCCCGCAGAAACCGGTCCAGCGCCTGCACGTCGGCGCGGAAGCGGTGGTTGTTGGCCACCATCAGACGGCACGACGTGTGCGACGCCGCGTCGATCAGCCGCTCGATGCCGCGCGAGGAGAGGGCCAGTGGGCGCTCGCACAGCACGTGCTTGCCCGCCGCCAGCGCGCTCAGCACGTGCGGCTCGTGGAGATGGTTGGGGGTGGCCACGATGACCGCGCCCAACTCCTTAATCTCGAGCAGGTCCTCGATGTCGGTGACCACGTCGTAGATGTCGAACCGCTCCGCCAGGGCCTGCGCCTTGGCACGGTCGTTGTCGCAGATCACGGCAACCTGCACCCCGCGCATCTTGCTCAGCACCGGCAGATGCGCCAGTTGCGCGATGGCGCCCGTCCCCACCAGCCCGATCCGCACCGTGTCCGTCATGTCCGTCAGGTCTCCAGTCGTTCCGCGTTCTTACTGCACCACACCGAGCGCCGTGCCAGGATAGTACGTGCGGAGGATGGTGCGAAAATCCTGTCCGGCCCTCGCCCGGCCGATCGCGCCCCACTGGCACATCCCGACCCCGTGGCCGTAGCCGCGGCCGTCGAGCACGAGGCGGGCCAGCGCTCCGCTCGTGGTGCGCTCGGTGGCGACGGAAAAATACGTGCTGTTGAGGATCTCGCCACCAACGTTTCGCAGCACGTACCGCATATCATTGCCGCGCAGGATGTACGATCCAAGCGTGGTCTGCACCCGGAGCTGCCCGACCCGCCCCGATGGCGTGCGGTTGATCACCCAGACGTCGCGCACCAGCCCCGGGTCTCCCCCCGGCACCGAGGCGTACGCCGACAGATAGCGGGCCACCGCCGCGTTGAGATCGGAGGCCGAAAGGGTCCGCGTCCACTTGAACCGTGGCGCGATGTCGCAGTAGTAGCGGTCGGTCCCCGGAATCCGGTCGCTCACCGGCCGCAGATAGGGTTCGTCGGGGGAATGCCACACCTCCGACGGCGCCGCGGTCTCGCCTCCGCACGTGGAACTGTACGGCGCGTTGACCACCCGCCCGCCATAGATCACCACGATCCCGGCGGTCGCCGTCACCGCGGCATTCCCCACGTCCGTTTCGGCGTCCACGCCGCCGTACACCTGGTCGAGCACGCCGGCGGTGAGGTCGTAGTCACTGCTGGCGGGCTCTTCCAGGTGGGTGTAGGCGTAGCTACGCGCGGTGACGGCCTGGGCCTGGAGGGCTGCGGAGTCCCCGGGGGCGCGATCGCCGAGTTCCAGGGGCACGACCCCGCGCAGGTACTCCTCCACGCCGACCGTCTCGATCACCACGAGCCCGGTGTCGCTGCCCTCGAGCCGCAACTCGCCGCGGTAGCGCTTGCCGTCCACGAGCATGTAGGCGGTGGAGTCGTCCGCCCGCGCCACCAGCGCCCGCGGTTTCCACGCGGTGGGCATCCCGTCGCTCCGCACGGCGCGGACGTCTCCGCCGTTGTGCTCCACGCGCCACGGCTCGTTGGCCTGGCCGCGGGCCAGGAACGTCCGGCCGTCGCCTTCGTACCACTGCCAGGGACCGGTGGCCGACACACGCACCGACGACGCGCCGGTGAACAGCGCGACGTGGATGATGTGTTCGGGATCGGCCACCGGCGACGCAACGCGTGGGAGCCCCGCGCCCAGCCGGCCCGCGTCGACCCGCGCGTCGTCGGCAGGACTCGGGTTGCGCCCGTAGAGGATCGTGGAACAGCCGACGAGCGTGACGAGCGCGAGCGCCACGGCCCGCCTAGCCACGCGCCGCTCCCAGCGCCGCGTCGATCCGTTCGAGCGCCAGGCCGACGTCCTGATCGCCATGCGCCGCCGACATGAACGCGGCCTCGAACGGCGACGGGGCGAAGTACAGCCCGCGGGCCAGCGCCTCGTGGAAGAAGCGCTTGAACAGCGCGCTATCGGAGCCGCGCGCGTCGGCGAAGTTGCGCACCGGCTCGGCGCGGAAGAAGAACCCCCACATGGATCCGGCGTGGTCGGCCGTGAACGGCACGCCGCGCCGCGCCGCGATTTCGCGAAAACCCTGGACCAGGGTCGCCGTGCGCGCCGCGATGCGGTCGTGGAGATCGCGCGTGAGCATACTAATTGTAGCATATCCCGCGGCCATGGCGAGCGGGTTCCCGGACAGCGTCCCCGCCTGGTACACCGGCCCCGCCGGCGCCACCGCGTCCATCAGATCGGGCCGCCCGCCGTAGGCCGCCACGGGCAGCCCGCCCCCGATCACCTTGCCCAGCGTGGTCAGATCGGGGTGCACGCCGAACCGTTCGGGCGCACCCGCCGGGGCGATGCGGAACCCGGTCATGACCTCGTCGAAGATCAGCACCGCGCCTGCCGCGTCGGCCACGCGACGCAATGCCGGCAGGAACGCGGGGTCGGGCGGGATGAACCCCGCGTTGCCCACCACGGGCTCGACGATGATGGCCGCGATCCGGTCGCGCTGTTCGGCTACCAGCCGCTCCACCGCCGGCACGTCGTTGTAGGGCGCCACGTAGGTCAGCTCGGCCAGCGCGGCCGGCACGCCGGGGGAGTTGGGGAGGCCCAGGGTGGCCACCCCCGACCCCGCCTTCACGAGAAAGGAATCGCCGTGGCCGTGGTAGCAGCCGTCGAACTTGAGAATTCCGTCGCGGCCGGTGTGGGCTCGCGCCACCCGCACGGCGCTCATCGTGGCTTCCGTGCCACTGGATACGAACCGCAGCCGTTCCATGTGCGGCATCCGCTCGCGGATCAGCTCACCCAACCGCAGTTCGAGTGCGGTGGGCATGCCGAAGCTCGTGCCGCGTTGCATGGCCTCGTCGAGGGCGTCGAGCACCGCCGGCGGCGCGTGGCCGAGCACGAGCGGGCCCCACGAGAGCACGAAGTCGATGTACTCGTTGCCGTCCACGTCGAACAGGCGGCACCCCTCGCCCCGCTCCGCCACGATGGGGGTTCCGCCCACGCCCCCAAAGGCACGCACCGGGGAGTTCACGCCCCCCGGAAAGATCTCGCGCGACCGCCGCATGAGTTCCGCCGACCGCGAGTGCCCGCTCACCGCCCGAAGCTCCCGATCGTCGTGGCGGCCAGCGGCAGGGCGCGCCGCCTGGCGGGCGCGGGCGTCGGCGACGGCCCCACGATGCCGGCGACCCTGGCGCGGAAGTCGTAGTCGTCCACGTCCTCGATCACCACGTCGACCAGCGTGCCCGGGAGGGCGGCGTCGGCATCCAGCCAGGTCACGCCGTCGATGTCGTCGGCCTGCCAGATCGTCCGCGCCTGCACCATGCCGTCGTCCTGCACGCGGTCGACCATGGCGCGCACGGTGCGGCCCACGCGGGCCTCATACCGGTCGGCGGTGACCAGGCGCTGGAGTTCGTTCAGCCGTTCGAGCCGTTCCTGTTTGAGCGATTCGGGCACGTCGTCGTCCAACTCCGCGGCGCGCGTCCCTTCCTGGGACGAGTAGGTGAACACCCCGACGCGGTCGAACTGCACATCTTCCAGAAATGCTAATAGCTGCGCGAAATCGGCATCGGTCTCCCCGGGAAAGCCGACGATGCACGTGGTCCGGATGGCGACGTCGGGCACGACCTCGCGGATGCGGGCCACGCGCGCACGGACCGTGGCCTGCCGCTCGGGACGGCGCATCCGCGCCAACACGGAGTCGGACGCGTGCTGCATGGGCATGTCGAGGTACGGCAGGATGCGGGGCTCGCGCGCCATCAGATCGAGCAGTTCCGGGGTGAGCCCCGCCGAGTAGAGGTAGAGCATGCGGATCCAGGGCAGCGAGGTCTCGCGCACGACGGCTTCGAGCAGTCCGGGCAGCGTGATTCCGTCGCGCCGGTCGCGGCCGTAGTGAGCCAGGTCCTGCGCCACGAGGTTCACCTCGCGCGCGCCCTGGGCTTCGAGCAACTGCGCCTCGCGCACCACGTCGTCGAGGGCGAACGAGCGGTGCCTGCCGCGCATGAGGGGGATGGCACAGAAGGCGCACCCGTGGTCGCACCCCTCGCTGATCTTGAGGTACCGCACATGGGGAAGCTGGCCGGTGAACAGCCGGACCCCGGGATGGGGTGCGGGCACGTCGTCGATCAGACCGCGCGCGGCCAGCTCGGGAACCAGCCGGTCCATCTCCGACGATCCCAGAAAGAGGTCGACTTCGGGAAGTTCCGCGGCCAGTTCGTCTTTGTGGCGCTGCACCATGCAGCCCACGGCCACCACGGCCTGGGCGCGGCCCTCGGTCTTCAGGCGCCCGGCATCGACGATGGCGTCGATGGACTCCTTCTTGGCGGCGTCGATGAATCCGCACGTGTTGATGATGATCACGTCGGCATCGGACGCATCGGCGGCGAACTCCGCTCCGCGATCGGCGAGCTGCGCGAGGTAGCGCTCGGAGTCGACCGTGTTCTTATCGCAGCCGAGGGTGACGAAAGAGACCTTCACGGGCCGAAACCTAGCGCCCCGGCCGGGCGCGGCACAGGCTGACGGTAGGACGGCGGGACGGAGCGGTCACCACAACCGGCGGCCGGCGCTAGCGATAATTCCCGAACTGGAGTTCCACGCCGAATTCCTGCCCGCGCAGGAGGGCCATGACCGTCTGCAGATCGTCCCTGGAGGGCGAACTCACGCGAACCTGGTCGCCCTGGATGGCCGCCTGGACCTTCTTGAACTTCGCCTCCTTGATCGCCGCCGCGATCTTCTTGGCGGTGTCGCCGTCAAGCGACGTCTTGAGCTTGACCTCGCGGCGCACGGTGTCGCCGCCCGCGGGCTTGACCTCGCCCACGTCGAGGTTCTTGACCGAGACGCCGCGCTTGATCAGGCGCGTCTGCACGACGTCAAACAGCGATTTCATCTGGAAGTCGCTGTCGGCCACGAGCACGAGCAGGTTCTCGGCGCGTTTGAATTCGATCGTCGCCTTGGAGCCTTTGAAATCGTAGCGCTGGCCGATCTCCTTCTGCGCCTGGTTGATGGCGTTGTCCACTTCCTGAAGGTCGACGCCGGTGGTGATGTCGAAGGATGCAGTGGCGGGCATGAAGAGACCGAAGGAGAGTAGGAGCGAGAAACGGCGCCCGATCAGAATGCACGGATTCGATGGCGACCGCTACCCCGCGGGGCGAACGCAACGGTTCGAGCGACGGGTGTCCGAGCGAGAGGGGTGCCCCTCCTACCCTCCTACCCAAGATACGACTCGAGCGCCCGCGCCCGACTCACGTGCCGCAGGCGACTCAACGCCTTCTCCTTGATCTGGCGCACCCGCTCGCGCGTGATGCCGAGCAGCGCGCCGATCTCCTCGAGCGTCATCGGTTCGGCCTGGTCGCCCAGGCCGAAGTAGAGCCGCAGGATCTTGGATTCGCGCTCCTTGAGATGCGAGAGCGCCTCTTCGATGGACTCGGTGAGCGCCTTCTCGAAGGTCTGCTCGTCGGGCGTGGGGCTGACGTTGTCGGCCAGGTAGTCGAGGAGCTTGTTGTCCTCCCCCGGGGTGAGCGGGGCATCCAGCGAGAGGTGCGTCTGCGAGATGGACATCGTCTTGGCGACTTCTTCCTCGGTGATGTCCATGCCGTCGGCGATCTCGGCGTGGGTGGCTTCGCGCCCCAACTCCTGGAGGAGCACGTTGGCCCGCTTGCCGATGCGGTGCAGGGTGCCGGCACGGTTGAGCGGCACGCGGACGATGCGCGACTGCTCGGCCAGGGCCTGGAGGATCGCCTGGCGGATCCACCACACGGCGTACGAGATGAACTTGATGCCCTTGGTCTCGTCGAATTTGTGCGCAGCGCGGATGAGGCCAAGGTTGCCCTCGTTGATCAGGTCGGAGAGCGAGACACCCTGGTTCTGGTACTTCTTGGCCACCGAGACGACGAAGCGGAGGTTCGACCGCACGAGCTTGTCGAGGGCCTCCTGATCCTGCTTACGGATGCGCCGGGCGAGCGCCACCTCATCTTCGCGCGAGATCAGCGGGTAGGCGCTGATGTCGCGCAAGTACTGATCGAGCGATCCTTCCTCGAACGACGTCTTCTTGGGGCCTGACGAAGGCATACGACCAACGACTCCTGGTGGCGACGTGCTCGGCGCTCGGGTGCGCTACCCGAGCTGGGGCATGGGAGGTGGGACCCGCATGTCAGCGCACGAACTCGCCCAGCCGCTTCCAGCGGACGTGGGTGACCCAGGCCAGAGCCTGGTTCGAGTCCGGCGCGTAACTGTAATAGATCAGGATGGGGCGCCCCGTGACAAGGGAGTCGGGGACGAAACCCCAGTAGCGGCTGTCCAGAGAATTGTCGCGATTGTCGCCAAGCACGAAGAGGTGTTTGGGCGGTACGACGATGGGCCCCCAGTCGTTGCGCGACGGGTGGTAGCTCTGGGCGGCCCCGGCGCTGCGCACCAGGTAGTCACGCTGCCAGGCGAATTCGTCGCCCGACGGATCGCCGGGGGTGTCCTCGCGCCGCACGTACTTCTCGCTCACCGTGTGCCCGTTGCGCACCAGGATGCCATCGTGCATCGACAGCGTGTCGCCCGGCAGTCCCACCAGCCGCTTCACGAAGTTCTTGGTTGGATCCACCGGCCAGTCGAACACGATCACGTCGCCGAATTTGGGATGCTCGAGGGCGGGAAGCCGGTCGTGGGTGAAGGGCACCTCGGCGCCGTACGCCAGCTTGTTGACGAGCAGGAAGTCGCCCACCTGGAGGGTGTTCTCCATGCTCCCCGTGGGGATCTTGAACGCCTCGACGAAGAACGTGCGGATCACCAGGAAGAGCGCGACCGAGATCCAGAAGATCTTGGTCCACTCCCAGAGAAACGCGAGCGGGCGCGACGCGCGGTTCACCTCGCGCAGCGCGTCGACCCGCTGCTCCGGCGTCACGCTCCGCACCGGCGGCGTTGGCGTGTCAGCGGATTCGGTGTCCATCTCGTGCATTCAGCCTCTCGTCCTGCACCTGCATACGCCACGACCGGGAGTGGGCGCGGCACCGCTCGACGTCGGCACCGGCGTATTGCCGACCCGGGTCACGGAGGAATTAACGCGGCCCCCGACGGGATGCAAGCAGGGGCGGCGGACCGCGCCGCACCCCCGGCCCACGCGGATGCGGTCAGTAATTGTCGATCTGCGCCCGCTGCAGCGCCCCCGAGAAGTCCACGTAGCCCACCTTGGTCTCCGAATAAAACTCATATACCTCCCACCCGCCCTCCCGGTGCCCGTTCCCCGTCTGTTTTACCCCACCGAACGGCAAATGGGCCTCGGCCCCGATCGTCGGCGCGTTCACGTACGTGATCCCGTTGTCCAGCTCGTTCAACGCGCGGAAGGCCAGGTTCACATCCCGCGTGTAGAGCGACGACGAGAGCCCGTACTTGACGTCGTTGTTGGTCGCGAACGCTTCGTCGGCCGTATTGACCCGCACCACCGAGAGCACCGGGCCGAAGATCTCCTCCTGCTCGATGCGCATCCCGGCCTGGACGCGGGCAAAGATCGTCGGCTCGAAGTACCACCCCTTCTCCAGCCCACGGCCCGTGGCGCGGCGCCCGCCGCACAGCAGATCGGCCCCTTCCGACTGCCCCACGTCCACATAATGCTCCGTCTTTCGGATCGCGGCTTCGTTGATCATCGGCCCCACGTCGGTGCCCGCCTGACGCCCATCGCCCAGCTTGAGCTTCTTCACCCGGTCCAGGAGCTGGCCCAGGAAGCGATCGTGCACGCCGCTCTGCACGATGAGCCGGCTCGTGGCCGTGCACCGCTGGCCCGTGGTGCCGAACGCGCCCCACAGCACGCCGTCGAGCGCCAGCTCCAGGTCCGCATCGTCGAGCACGATCTGGGCATTCTTCCCGCCCATCTCGAGCGACAGCCGCTTGTGCATGCGCCCGCACGTCTCGCCCACCAGTTTGCCCGTCTCCGTGGACCCGGTGAACGACACAACCGGCACGTCAGGGTGTTCCACGATCGCCTTGCCGGCCTGCTCGCCCATCCCGTGCACGAGCTGCAGCACTTCGGGCGGCACCCCGGCCTCGAGCAGGATCTCGATGAACACGTGCCCGGTGTGCGGCACGTCCTCGGCCGGCTTGAACACGATCGAGTTCCCGCAGAGCAGCGCCGGGAAGATCTTCCAGGTCGGGATGGCCAACGGAAAATTGAATGGCGTGATGATCCCGCATACGCCGATCGGCCGGCGGAAGCTCATCGCCCACTTGTTGCGCAGTTCGCTGGGCACGGTATGCCCGAACAGCCGCCGTCCCTCCGTGGCCGCGTAGTAGGCCGTATCGATCCCCTCCTGCACGTCGCCCCTCGTCTCGGCCAGCGGCTTGCCCATCTCCCGCGTCATCAGGTCGGCGATCTCATCTTTGCGCCGGACCAGGAGGTCGGCGGCGCGCCGCATCGCGTCTCCGCGGGCCGGCGCCGGCGTGCGCTTCCAGAGCTCGAAGCCGCGCCTGGCCGAGTCCACCGCGTGCTGCACGTCCCGCGCGTCGGAACGTGGAAATCGCCCGATCACATCGGCATGGTCGGCCGGGTTCCGGTTCTCGAAGTATTCGCCGCCGGCCGGCTCCACCCACGCCCCACCAATGAAGTTCTTGAACGTTGTCGTCATGGTCTCGAAGTCAGGAGGTTCGCGCCCGCCGTGGCACGATCACTTGCACACCCACCCCGCGGGGTGATTGGCGTCGGGCTTGGCGTAGCCGACGCGGGGCAGTACCTCCATGGAGCCGAGGACCAACCCCCAAAGGAGGATTAGCAGAGAGAGCACGTGGGCGCGAGCCGCACGATGGCGCCAGGTCCAGATGGCGCTCCATCCGCCACTCACCACGACGACCACGACGGCGGCCAGATACGCGGCGAGCCCGACTCCGCAGCGAGCTTGATAAGGCCACATGATCATCGCCACCCCGAGCGCCACCGACAGCGTGAGCCGGGCAAAAACACCGAAGGACCCGGTGGCCTTGCCCGGCTTGGCAGCCGCTCTCCCGGCCGGGGAGGCGGCGTCGGGCGCCGCCTGGCGCAGATCACTCGCTCTGCCCGGCGCCACACCCTTTGGCGGCTCCGGTTCGTCGGCCATCGACCCCAGCTGCTTGTCGATCTTGGCGAGTTCCTTGGACCAGTCTCGTTCGGCCACAGTGGCTCCTTGTGCGGAGGTGGGTCAGTCCGCGATTTCGCGGCTCAGCCCGTACCGCTCGATCTTCTTGTACAGGTTGGAGCGCGGCATCTCGAGTGCTCGCGCCGTTTCCGACACGTTCCAGTCGTACGCCCGCAGCTTCGCGAGCAGGAACACCTGCTCCGACGCGCGCTTGAATTCCTCGTAGGTCCGGCTCTCCATGACGGAGCCCATCGCCGGCCCCGTCGGCGCGCCCCCGTCCGTCCCCACCAACCGCTCGATGTCGCCGGCCGTCACGCGAGGGCCCGCCGAGAGAATCAGCAGCCGCTCGATCGTGTTGCGCAACTCGCGGACATTGCCCGGCCAGTCGCGGGCGGCCAAGAGGGCCATCCCGGCCGGGTCGACGTCGCGAGGCAGCACCCCCTCCCGCTCGGTGAGCACGGAGACGAAGTGCGCCACGAGCAGCGGGATGTCTTCCCGCCGCTCGCGCAGCGCCGGCACGTGCAGCGGCACGACGTTCAGGCGATAGAACAGGTCCTCGCGGAACCGCCCTTCTGCGATCTCCGCTTCCAGGTGCTTGTTCGTGGCGGCCAGGATGCGCACGTCCACCGAAATCGGCTTCGCGCCGCCGATCCGCGTGACCATGCCATCCTGGAGCACGCGCAGCACTTTCGCTTGGGCGGCGAGGCTCATGTCGCCGACCTCGTCCAGAAACAGCGTGCCCCGGTTGGCCTGCTCGAATTTGCCGGCCCGGTCGGCCGTGGCGCCGGTGAACGACCCCTTCATGTGCCCGAACAGTTCGCTCTCGATCAATTCCCCCGGGATGGCCGCGCAGTTGACCTCGACGAACGGCCCGGACGCCCGCGCCGACCGCCGGTGGATGGCACGGGCCACCAGTTCCTTGCCGGTGCCATTCTCTCCGGTGATCAGCACCCGCGCCGGCGTGCCGGCCACCCGGTCGATCTTCTCGATCACGGCGCGCACGGCAGCCGACCGCCCGACGATCTCGTACCGCGACTCGATCGTCTCGCGCAGCCGCGTGTTCTCCTCGTGCAGCGCGAGGTGCGACAGCGCGTTGCGCAGGGTCACGAGAATGCGGTCGGTATCGAGCGGCTTCTCGAGAATGTCGTAGGCGCCGAGCTGCGTGGCCTCGACCGCCGTCTGGATCGTGGCATGCCCGCTGATCATCACGACCACTGCCGCCGGATCGAGTTCGCGAAGACGCCGCAGCGCTTCGAGCCCGTCCATCCCCGCCATCTTCACGTCGAGGAACACGAGTTGGGGCCGCCACCGCTTGTACTCGGCGATCCCGTCGCCGGCGTTGCCCACCCCCCGCACCTCGTACCCCTCGAACTCGAGCAGCTGCGCGAGCGCGGCGCGCACGCCCTGCTCGTCATCGACGATGAGAATGCGCCGGCTCATGAGACGCGCCGTGCGTTGGGGGTCATGCGGGAAAGCTATCGACCCCGCCTGCCCCCGCCAACGACGGCCGGGAACTCACGGCATGCCTTTATACAGCGTGAGATGGCCGTCCGCCACGCGGATGTCCACCAGGTACCTGGGCGTCGCGATCGGCAGTGCGTCGGCGCGCACGCTGTCGAGCCTCGCGCGCTGCGCGATCCGCCCCAGCAGCTTCGGGATCACCGGCCCTGGCACACTCAACGTGCCGAACTTGATCTGGCGCACCTGGAACTCGGTGAGCCCGGGGTGCACGACGTGAAAGGTCCCCACCACCAGCATGCGCTCGCGCGCGCCGAGCATGGACGCCAGCGGGCCGAGCACGCCGCCCCCGTCCAGGTCGCGGATGCGGACGTTCGCCCGCACGTACAGCTCGTTGCCCACCACCGCGGCTTCGGCGCTGTCGGCCTCGTCGGGAAGCTTGTCGAGCAACGCCTTCATCACGTACGCCGACGCATCGCCGGCCGCCACGTTCTGAAACACCGGCCCCTTGACGTGGCTCAGCGTGTCGAGCGCCGCCTGCGCCCGCCGGGCGCCCGCGAGCGTGAGCGGCTGCCAGTGGATCGGCGCCTCGGCCACCGGGGCGGCCGAGTGACGGAAATGGCCCATCCAGCGATCGCGCGTGAGCCACGCGCCGATTCCGAGCAACACGAGCATGACGAGACAGCCGAGCCGTGCGATGCATCCCATGGGTCAGGATTCCCGGGGCGTTGAGGAGTGGGGGTGTTCATCGGTCGGCGTTGCGTCCGACACGCCGGCCAGGATATTGAGCGAACCCGAGCGGTAGCCGCGCGGATCGATCACGACCTCACGGAACCCCGCGGCCCGCACGGCGAAGCGCACCTCGGCCTCGCGCTCCGCCACCAGCCAGCGCGGCAGTTCGCGGGCGGCGATCTCCACGCGCGCCGTCTCGCCGTGGTGCCGCACACGCAGATCGCCCACCACGCCAAGCTGGCGCAGCTGGTCCTCGGCCACCTCCACCTGGCGCAACCGCTCGATCGTGACCGCCGTGCCGTAGGGCAGCCGCGACGACAGGCAGGGCGACGACGGTTGCTCCCAGGTGGGGATGCCCCGCGCCCGCGACCGTTCGCGGATGTCGGCCTTGGTCATTCCCGCCTCGGCGAGCGGCGAGTGTACCGCGTGCTCGCGGCCCGCGCGCGCGCCCGGCCGGTAGTCCCCTCGGTCGTCGGCGTTGGTGCCGTCGGCCACGACGTCGAACCCGCGCTCCTGCGCCGCCGGAATGAGCCGCGTCCACAGCTCCGTCTTGCAGAAGTAGCAGCGGTCCACCGGATTGGCGGTGTACCGCGGGTCGTGCAGCTCATCGGTGTCGATCTCGAGCACCGGCACCCCGAAATCGTCGGCCACGCGTCGCGCCGTGACCCATTGCGCGGCGGGGTAGGACGCACTGCGGCCGATCACGGCGAGCACCGACTTGGCACCCAGCGTCTCCACGGCCACGCACGCCAGGTACGCCGAATCCACTCCCCCGCTGAATCCGATGGCCAAGCGCCCCGTGTTGCGGAGCCAGGCCAGGAGGGTCAGCTCGCGGTCCACGGCGGCGGCCCTACTCGCTGCGTGTTCGGTCATGCCCGAATGGTAGTTTCGCAACCCGCGCCCCGGCAGGGCGCCGGCCCGTCAATCGCTCTCCCCGTCCGCGCCCTTGCGCGGTTCCGACCCTGTTTCGCCCTCCTTCGCTCCTACTGTCCTACTGTTCTACTGTCTTGCCGATATGTGACCTACGCGCTTGACAAATCCTCCGGATGCGCAGGACGTTGTGCCGTCCTGGTGGGGCACGCCAGGTGCACCACCGCGCCGCCGCTTTTCCGGTGGCCGTGCCTCTCGTCTTCCTGATCCCTTTAGATGCTGGCCACTCATCCGCCACGCCTGCTGCGACTCGGCGTTCTCTGCGGTCTCCTCGCGCTCGGCGGGGTGACGTGCACGGAATCGCCCGCGAGCCCCGGCCTCGCGCACGGGGAAACCGCCGTGCTGCGGTTCGCCCCGAGCTTCTCGGCGGCCACGGCGGCGCTCTACGCGGGGCTGGGCAGCTTCGGGCTGACGGTGAACAACGTGCACGTGCACATCGACCATCCTCCCGCGCCGGCGTTCGACACGGTGGTGGTGGTCCCGGCGGGCGCCGACTCACTACCGCTCGCCCTTCCGGTGGTGCTCAACGGGCCCAGTGAAGTCCTCACGGTGCAGGTCGAACTGCGCGACGGCGCCCAGGTGCTGTTTTCGGGCACCCAGACCGTGTTGGCGACGGCAGGATTGACCTCGGGCCCGCCGCCCGCGGTCGTGATCGCCTACGTCGGCCCTGGCGCCGACGCCACGCAGCTCACGATCGCGCCGCGTGATACGGCAATTGGTATAACCGGCGGCGTCCAGTACCGGTTCGACGCGCGGAACGCCCAGAACGTGCCGGACCCGGGCGTGACCGTGGCCTGGAGCGTGGCCGACGGCACGGTCGGAACGATCGCGTCGGGCGGAGCGTTCACCCCCACCGGCAAGGAAGGGCGCACGTTCGTGGTGGGCGCCACGATCAACGGGCTGCGAGACTCGACCACGATCACCGTCACCGCTCCGCCTACCCAATTGATGGTGATCAGCGGCGGCGGCCAGAGCGCGGCAGCGGGAGCCCCGTTGGCCCTGCCGCTCGTCGTCGAAGCGCGTACGGCCGCAGGTACGCCGGTTCCCGGCGTCGCGGTGACGTTCACGCCCCCGGCGAGCGGCGCCGTGGATCCGGCCACCATGGTCACCGACCTCACGGGCCGGGCGCAGACCGTCATGACGTTGGGCCACAGCGCCGGCACGCAGACCTTCGGGGCAACCGCGCCCGGACTCACCGGCGCCAGCGCGACCGAGACGGCCACCGCGGGGGCCGCCACCATGTTGGTCAAAGTCTCGGGCGACGCGCAAACCGACACGGCAAACGCCGCGCTCCCCGTGCCTTTCGTCGTGCGGATCACCGACACGTTCGGCAATCCCGTGGGCGGCGCCATGGTGGATTGGGCACGGATAGCCGGTGGTGGCACCCTGTCGGCGGCGAGTTCCTCGTCCGACAGCACCGGGATGGCGCGGGTGAGCTATACCCTTGGCGCGACCGCGGGCACGGACACGATCACAGCCACCATTCACGGGGTGCCGGCGTCCGCGGCGCTGTTCACGGCCACGGTCGGCGCGCGCGCGGTGTCGATCGCGATCGTATCGGGTGACGGGCAATCCGCGGCGGCCGCCTCGGCCCTCGCCAACCCGCTGGTCGTCCGCGTGCTCGACAGCCACGGCAACGGGGTGGCCGGCGTGACGGTGGGGTGGACCGTGGCCGCCGGCGGGGGCGCGGTCTCGCCCGCCTCGTCCACCACGGACAGCACGGGCGCCGCGCAGGCCACACTCGTGCTCGGGCCCGCGCCCGGCCTCAACACCGTTACGGCACAGGTGGACCCGTCGATCAGCGTGACGTTCTCCGCGACGGGCACCGCCCCGAGCCTCACGCTGGTCCCCGGCTTCATGGAGCCGGGTGCGTTCGGGCCAAGCGCTCGGCCGGCCCGCAGTGGTCGGCCTATCTTATAACGCAAATACTCGCCGAGCGGATGCGGCCGTCGATCGCCGCACAGATGACGCGAAGCTTGCACGCGAACGAGCATAAGCTGACGCCGGGCTGACATTTTTCGCGCGCGTCGCATCGTGGCTACCGCGCGCCGTGCACGGGGCTTATACATCGCACAACCGCTGCGCACCAACGCACGGTCCCCCCGCATCGCACGATCGAGGCCCTGTCATGACCGGATCCAACACCGCGCCGCGCGCATTGCGGTGGATGGCGATCGTCCCGCTCGTTCTGGTGGTGTGGGGCGCGACCACCGCCGCCGGCCGGAACGCGCGCCGCGCATTCTTCGCATCGCTGCGCATCGCGCGCCCGCAGAGCGTCACGGTGAACGTCCCCGCGTTCTCGGGACCCACCGGGTCGCACCGCCTCCAGGACGCGGTGGCCGACATGCTCGCCGACAGCGTGCACGTGGCCCGAGAGGCCCCTGACACGACGGTGCACGACGTCGCCGCGGCCGCGCGACTCGCCGGATTCGTCCCCGCGCTCATCACGGCTCGCGCCGACACGCCCCTGGTGTCGGTGCTCGGTGCGCGGTCGATCACGATGAGGGTGAACCACGCCCAGCTGGTCGCCGTGCTGGCGGAAGCCGGCCTCTCGAGCGCCGCGGCACCGGCGACCGTCGACGGCACCACGCTCACCATCGATACGCCGGCGGGCATCGGCATGCAGTACGGCCACTGCCCCGTGGTCGAAGGCCAGACGCTCACCAACCAGATCGCCCAACGGCCGCCCGCGTCCACCGACACGGGTGACTGCGTCGTGGTCGAACAGCGGCCCGTGGTCGCCGCGCAGGTGCCGCCCGGGCTCGACATGCAGCTCCTTGCCGGCGTGGCCGTCGAGGTGGCCGGCATGAGCCCCAACCAGGAGCGCGATTTCCAGTCGGCGTTCCCATGGGCTGCGTCGCTCGCTCTCACGATGCCGCGGTTCATCCGATCGTACGAGATGACGCGGGTGAACGGCGCGCCGGCCATGCTGCTCAACACCGCCGGCCGGCGTGGCCCCAACTACGAACTGCTGTGGACCGCGGGCGGCCGCGCCTTCACGCTCACCGGCTACGGCAATTCGGCCGACGCCGCGCGACTCGCCGCCTCGATTCGCTGACGCGAGGACCTGCCCGTGACCACCACCACCCCCGCCATCGAGACGCGCGAACTCCGCAAGGTGTTCGGCTCGCAGGTGGCCGTGCGCAGCCTCTCGCTCCATGTGCCGCGCGGACAGATCTTCGGATTCCTCGGCCCCAACGGCGCCGGCAAGAGTACCTCGATCAAGATGCTCCTCGGCCTCGTGCGCCCCACTGCCGGAACGGCGTTCGTGCTCGGCGCGCCGGTGGGCGACGTGGACATTCGTCGCCGGATCGGCTTCCTGCCCGAAGACTTTCGCTTCTATGAATGGCTCACCGCCACCGAGCTGGTGCGGCTGCACGGGCGCTTGTGCGGCATGAGCGCCGCGCGCCTGCGCACCAGGGTCGGCGAGGTGCTCGACATGGTGGGCCTCGCCCCGCACCGCCACCGGACGCTGCGCGGGTTCTCCAAGGGCATGCTCCAGCGCATCGGGCTGGCCCAGGCGCTGGTCCACGAGCCGGACCTCATCTTTCTCGACGAACCGACGTCGGGACTCGATCCGATGGGCCGGCGCATGGTGCGCGATCTGCTGCGCGCCGAGCGGGAGCGCGGCGCGACGGTGTTTCTCAATTCGCACCTACTGAGCGAGATCGAGGTCACCTGCGACCACGTCGCGTTCATCAAGGATGGCGAGGTCGTCGCCAATCGCGACCTCGCCACGGCCTGGCAGGACGAGGTCCGCGTGGTCGTCCACGCGCACCACGTCTCCGACGGCGCGATGGCCGGCCTGGTCCAGTGGGCGTCGGCGCCGCGGCTGGAGGGCGATCAACTCCAATTCAGCGTGGCGACGGAGGACGTCCTGCCCGACGTCGTGCGACATCTCGTGGGGGCCGGCGCGGACGTTTTCCGCGTGACGCCCGAACACATCTCGCTCGAAGAGGTGTTCGTGACGCTGGTCGGGGAGGATCGGGGACTATGAACGGGATATGGATCATGGCTGGCGTCACGCTGCGCGAGGCGGTGCGCCGGAAGATTCTGTGGACGGCGCTCATCGCGGGGGCCTTGCTGCTCGCCGTGTTCGCGGTGGCCATGCATCTGCAGGTGGTGGAATTCCAGGGCCGCGCGATGTCGCCCTTCGTGCGCTATCAGGTCGAGGCCGGCATGCTCATGATCGGCCTCTACACCTGCGATCTCTTGGCCGTCGTGCTCACGATCCTCACCTCGATCGACACGCTGGCCGGCGAGATCAGCTCGGGCACCATTCAGGCCATCGCCACCAAGCCCATCGCGCGGTGGCAGATCCTCGTCGGCAAGTACCTCGGGTTCGTGGGCATGATCGTGGCGTACGTCGCGGTCACATTCGGCGCCACGATCTGGGTGGCCCACGCCACGACCGGCATGCTGCCGCTGCACCCAGTGCGCGGCTTGGTCCTCATCGTATTCGAGTGCGTGTTGGCCCTGGCCCTCACCTTTCTGTTCGGCACCTGGTTCTCCACGCTCACCAACGGCGTGCTCGTGCTGGGCCTGCAGGGGGTGGCCTTCATGGGCGGCTGGCTCGAACAGGTGAGCGGATTTTCGCAGAGCGTGCACATCGTGACGCTCGGCATCGCGTCGAGTCTCGTCATGCCGGGCGAATCGCTCTGGCGCCGGGCGGCGTACGAGATGCAGACCCCGCTGGCCGGGTCGCTCTCGTTCTCGCCGTTCGCCAACGTGTCCATACCGAGCCTGGTAGCCGTGGCCTACGCGGGCATCTACCTGGCCGTCGCGCTCGGAATCGCGATATACCATTTCCAGCGGCGCGACCTGTGAGCCCAGGCGATCGGTAGTCGCCGCTCACGTTCGTCCGTTGCTCCTACAGGAGGGTGTCATGCGTCGGTCTGTGGCAGTTGCGGTGCTCGGCCTCGCGGTGTTCGCCGCAGCCGGTTCAGCCCAGGAAGCGTCCACGGGTCCATACAAGGTCCTGCGGGCGGTCAAGGCCGGTGGCGAGGGTGGGTTCGACTACGTGTATGCCGACCCGGCCGGCCAGCGGCTCTACATCCCGCGATCGGGCCCCGATGGCCGGATCACGGTGTTCGACCTGCCGTCACTAACGTCGGCCGGGGAGATCGCCGGCGTGAACGCCCACGGAGTGGCCGTCGACCTGGCATCCCACCACGCCTTCGCGAGCAGCAAGCCGGTGGCCGAGTGGGATACGCGAACGTTGAAAATGATCAAGACCATCGACGTCGAGGGTGGACCCGACGGAATTCTCCTTGACCCATTCAATCACCGCGTGTGGGTCTTCAGCCACCGGGCGCCCAACGCCACGGTCATCGACGCCGCCACGGGCACCGTGGTCGATACCGTGGATCTCGGCGGCGCGCCGGAACAGGCCGTGACCGACGGCGCGGGGCATCTGTACGTCGATCTCGAGAACAAGGACAAGATTGCGGTGGTCGACGCGCGCACGTTGAGGGTGACGGCCGATTACGACCTGGCGGGCAAGGGGGGCGGGCCCGGGGGGCTCGCGTTCGACGTCAAGCACCACGTGCTGTTCGCCGCCTGCCACAATCCGGCCACGATGGTCATCCTGGACTCCGACAACGGCCACGTCCTGGCCACCCTCCCGATCGGTGAAGGCACCGACGGCGCGACGTTCAACCCGGTCACCGACGAGGCCTTCAGTTCGAACCGCGACGGAACGCTCACCGTCATCAAGGAGAGCAGCCCCACGAGCTTCTCCGTCGAGCAGAACCTCAAGACGATGTCATGGGCCAAGACGCTGACGTTCGACGTGAAGTCGGGGACGATCTATCTCATCGCCGCCGACATCACGATCACGCCTCCACCGGCCGGGCAGGCGGCGCGGGGGCGCGGCGGGCGCGGCCGGTTCGAGATGGCCCCCGGGTCATTTACCATCCTCGAAGTGGGGCGGTAGGGACGGCGGGGGAGTACCGCCCCCGGGAATCGATGGCCATTCACGTCCCGCTAAGATCGGCGCCGCTTTCTTGCGGTGCCGGTCTCGCGGCGGCATATGATCGCCCCCAACGACGTCTGGCTTTCCTTTTCCGAGGGTGCTGACATGGACACCAAGCGTGCCGCCGCCGCGGGCCTCATCGCAACCGGTGCGATGACGGCTCTCCTGATGGTCGAACCCTCCATCGGGCTCCCGCAGATCGCGATGGGAGAGACGCTGAGCAGCACGATGACCGCGATCTCCTCGCACACCGCGGTCGGTCCGGCCGGGGGATGGCTGGTGGACTTCGTGGTGGGCATCCTGTTCGCGATGTTCTACGCCGCCTATCTGGAACACCGGCTCCCAGGCACGCCGTTTCTGCGCGGGCTGCTCTTCGGGTGCGTCGTGTTCGTGCTGGCTCAACTGATATTCGCACCGCTCTCGGGGAACGGCCTGTTCTCCCACGGCGACGTCGAAATGCTGGTGGGCGGACTGCTCGGACACCTCGTATACGGCGGCGTGGTCGGCTATGTCTACGGCGGTGCCGGGGCGCTCCCGGAGACCGCAAGCGGCCGATAACGGCCGCCCCCCGGGGCTTCCGGAAATCCTTGGGGCTTTGTCAGGGGCTTCTCCACACGACGGCGGCGATTCTCCGACGGCGCGGAATGAGTTGAAAAGGCAAGTTCCCGTCGCATGACGAATCAACTAATTGACTCACGTCGCCTTCGGGAGGACTGAAGCTTATGGGACTGTTCACCGTGCTTCCCCGACTTGCGCTCGCCGCCGCCATGGCGGCCGGCGGTGGGAAGCACCCTGCGGCCGCGTTGCCGGGGCCGGCCGCCCTGCCTGACACGGGAGCGATGGTTGCGCACCCCCTACCGGCGGCCACCGCACTGTCTGACCCTGACGACGCGAAAGTGACGGCGGCCATGGTGGATGCGGGACGTGGTATCTTTCACGGACAGGGCGGCTGCTTCGCCTGCCACGGAGCAAGCCTCCAGGGATCGGCCGTTGCGCCGCCTCTCGACAAGCACGGCAAGCCCTGGCTTGCGGCCAAGGGAGGGAGCTTCGCCGCCATCCTGCAAGTCGTCACGCACGGTGTTCCGGGTACGATCATGGTCGCACACCCCAACGGCATCAGCGACGCCATCGCCGCTGAGGTCGCTGCGTACGTGTGGGCCGTCAACCATAAAGGAGCCAAACCATGACCGCCGCATTCCAGAGTTCCAGTGTCCGGCTGCCGCGCCGCATGACCGCCGGACCTTCGCGACTGATGCTGGCCCTGGCGATCCTCGCCTGGCCTGCCGCCGCCCGCGCGGACGGCTCGGCCCGTGACGCCGGCGCGCCGGCCGCCGCTGTGGGCGCGCGCGCCGACCGGGCGGTGCTCGGCAGCCGTTTGCTCTCGGCCCTCGCCAACGTGCACGCCAACATTCCGGCGTTCTCCCGGCAGACCGGCCTGGCCTGCAGCGTGTGCCACTATCAGTTCCCGGCTCTCACACCGTTCGGCCGCATGTTCAAGCTCAACGGCTACACGATGACCGGATTGGCGACGATCGTCGCCCAGAAGGACTCGACGAGTGAGCCCAGCCTCAAGCTGCTCACGGTTCCGCCTATGGCGGCGATGTTCGTGGGCTCGGTGAGCAATACCGCGAAGGCCGCGCCCGGTACGCAGAACGGCACGGTCCAGTTCCCCGACCAGGCGAGCCTGTTCATCGGCGGCGCGATCACGCCCACCGTCGGGATCTTCTCGCAGTTCACGTATGCGGCCGCCGACGGGACGTTCGGCGTGGACAACATCGACCTCCGCTACGCCGCTCACCACGACATCAGCGGACACGACCTGCTGTTCGGCCTGACGCTCAACAACAACCCGACGGTGCAGGACGTCTGGAATACCGTGCCCGCCTGGAGCGCGCCGTATATGAGTTCCGAAGTCGCACCCGGCGCCATTGCCAGCACGGTCATCGATGGCACCCTGGGCCAGGCCGTGGTCGGGCTCGGCGCGTATTCGCTGCTGGACAACCACCTGTACACGGAGCTGACCCTGTATCGTTCCGCGCCGCAGGGCGCCGCGCTGCCGCTCGACTCCTCGGCCGTGAACACCACGGACGGTGTCGCACCGTACTGGCGCATCGCCTGGCAGCAGCAGATGAGCCAGGACTACCTGATGCTCGGCACGTTCGGCCTGCACACGCAGCTCTATCCGGCCGGCGTGAGCGGAGCCACCAATCAGTTCACCGATTATGGGTTCGACGCGCAATACGAACATCCCTCGGGGGACGGCGCAATCATCGGCCACGCGACGTACATCCATGAGACCCAGAATCGCGTTGCCGACGTGACCGCCAGCAGTCCCGCCGCCGAGTTCCAGAGCGGCAACCTCTCCACGTTCAAGGCGAACGTGGCGCTCGCCACGTCGCTCACGTACGGCGCATCGCTCGGATACTTCCAGACCACCGGCAGCAACGACGCGATTCTCTACCAGCCCGGCGCCGTGAGCGGCAGCGCTACCGGCAGCCCCAACACGCAGGGCATGGTCGGGGAACTGAGCTACAACGTCTGGCAGAACGTCCGCCTCGCCGTGCAGTACGTGGCGTACACGAAGTTCAACGGATCGAGCACCGGCTACGATGGATTCGGCCGCTCGGCCTCGGACAACAACACGCTGTACACGTACCTGTGGTTGGCGTTCTAGCGTCGCACCGAACCCGTCCATGCACGGTTCGTGACGGCTGATACACGCCACGGTTGAACGCCCCGGTAAGCCTCGGCTTCCCGGGGCGTTCGCTCGTTGGCGGACTACTGCAGGCGCGGCCGGTACCGTAGCGCTTCGGCCACGTGCGGGGGCGCCACCGCCTCGTCGCCCGCCAGATCGGCGATCGTACGCGCCACTTTGATCACGCGGTGGTACGCGCGGGCCGACAACCGCAGCGCGTCGGCCGCACTCGTCAGGACCTGGCGCGCCTCGCGCCCGAGTCCACCACGGCGATCCAGCCAGCCCCCGGCCGCGTGCGCGTTGCATTGCCAGTGATCGGTATCCTGGTAGCGTCGGCGCTGGCGGATTCGGGCACCATCCACGCGGGCACGGATCGCTGCCGACGCGTCGCCGCCCCGGCTCACATCCTCCCCCAACAGGTGCATCGGCACCGGGCCGACGGTCACGTGCATGTCGATGCGGTCGAGCAGCGGCCCGGACAACCGCCCCCGGTACCGCTGCACCTCGCTCTCCGCGCACACGCAAGGCTGCGGGCCGGTGGACCCGTGGTGGCCGCAGGGACAGGGGTTCATCGCACCGACCAGCGTGAATCGGGCCGGGAACGACACCGCCTGCATGGCTCGGGCGATCACCACGCGCCCGTCCTCCATGGGCTGTCGCAGCGCCTCGAGCACGTAGCGGGGAAATTCCGGCATCTCGTCCAGGAATAGCACGCCGTGGTGCGCCAGGCTGACCTCGCCGGGACGCGGCGTGCTTCCGCCGCCGACGAGTCCGGCCGTGGAAATCGTGTGATGCGGTGCGCGGAAGGGCCGAACGCCGCACCACGCGCCGTTGCCGTTGGTCAGCCCGGCCACGGAGTGGATGGCCGTGACCTGGAGTGCCTCTTCGTTCGTGAGCGCTGGCAGGATGGTGGGCAAGCGGCGGGCGAGCATGGTCTTGCCCGCGCCGGGCGGGCCGACGAGCAGCACGTTGTGCCCGCCCGCCGCGGCAATTTCCAGCGCGCGCTTGGCGCTCTCCTGCCCAACGACGTCGCTGAAATCAGCCGGCTCGATGCCCACGGGCGCGACGAGCGCGGGCACCGCCGGCGCCGGCAGGGCGCCGGCGCGCAGCCATTCCACGAGCTGCGGCAGCGACTCGGGGGCGCACAGCGGCACGCCGCCGGCCAGCGCCGCCTCGGCGACATTGTCGCGCGGCAGGACGAGCGTGCGCCCTGCGCCGTGGGATGCCAACCGGCGCGCCACCGGCAGGAGCCCCCGCACCGCGCGCACACTCCCGTCCAGTCCCAATTCGCCGAGGACGACGAGCCGCTGCGCGATCGTATCGGGCACGACGCCGAGCGCGGAGAGTAGCCCGATGGCGATCGGGAGGTCGAATGCTGCGCCCGTCTTGTGAACGTCGGCCGGCGAGAGCCCCACCGTCACGCGCCGCGGCGGGAGCGCAAGTCCCGAATTGGCCACCGCCGCGATCACCCGTTCGCGACTCTCCTTGACCGAGCTGGACGCGAGGCCAACGATGCTCCATTGCGGCAACCCGGGCGATACGTCCACCTCGACGGTGACGTCATAGGCGTCGATGCCGAGTACGGCGGCCGAGCGAATGGCGGCAAGCATTGGCGTAAGGTCGGATCGCGCCCCGCAGGACCGTCATCGCTTTCTCGCGACCGGCGTCGATCCCATGCGGCCATGCAAAAGGGCGCCCGTGAGGACGCCCTTCCCCGTTCCTCCATCCGACCGTCGGGCCGCCGCGAACGTGTTACCCGGAGGTCAACCGCCTACGGATTTCGCGGGAGCCGTTCGCTACCCCGAACGCAACGCCGGCGCCGAACAGGATGGCCGTTCCGCCACCCACCACCGGCAGCAGCCAGACGATCGGTGCGGCGACGAGCCCTGCGACCACGCCGGCGATGATCGGCGCTTTCAGCGTGTGGACGCCGTCCACGTAGCGCAACTTCTCTTCGACGAACCGTCGCGCGGTGAGATATCCGAAGATGGTAGCTGCCGCCGTAGCGACAATTCCGATGAGGTGGATCACGCGATCTCCCAGTAGCGGTCTCTGCGCCATCGTACGCGGTTCCGGGGCACCGGGTTTCATCGCGACGCGACCGTGACGCGGCGCCCTAGTGTCCCTTCTCGCAGTCCGATAGTTTCTCACGGCAACGGTGCGGCAGCCGCCCGGTCCGCGTCCCGCTCTGGGTACCGACCCGCCGACCCCGACTTTCGCCACCTCCGGAGACGCTCGATGTTCACGTTGCGCGTGGTCCGACACGACCGGCCAGAGCAGGTGCTCGCGGAATGCCTGAGTGCCGTGGCTCCGGCGGCGGGTGAAACGCTGCAACTCGATCCGCTCGACGCCAGCGGCGAACTGGCCGGTCCCAGTACGTGCTGGCGAGTGGTCGCCGTCACCCTGCACGTGCCGTCGGCCAAGTCCGCCCGCCCGCGCGACGGGCGGCCGCTCGAGGTGAAGCTGGTGGACGTCACCGTGCGGCCCGACGTCGTCGAGATCCCCGAGTTGGCCCGCGCGGCCGAGCACATCCTCTCCGAATCCCGGTTGTAAGGTGAGCCCAGCGTGACACCCGCGGCCTCGTCCGAACCGTACACGGTCACCCATGAGCTGCCGCCGCACTTGGCGAATTGGGAGCTTCCGCCCAACTGGGCGTGGGGCGCCGAAGGTCTGCATCTCGGGCACCGGCATTATCAAGAACTGATCGACGCGCTCGGCCGGTCGCTCTCGCTGGTCACGGCGCCCGATCCGACGCACGCGCCCTGGCTCGAGTCCGAGGCGCGCCATCTGGCGCACCTGAGCCACCCGGCGGCGCCCACCACGTACCACTACTGGGCAACGTACGGCGTGTCTCGCCACGGCCCGGGGTATCTGCGCCGCTGGATCGCCGGCGAAACCATCGGTGCCCGGGTGCGCCGCGCCGGCGCCGATGACGTCCCCGCGATGCTGCGATTGCTGCGCGAGCTGGGGTCGGCGCTCAGCTATCTGCACGACGCCGGCACCACCCACGGGGCCGTTTCCGCGGAGACGGTCTGGATCGCGCCGATGGGGCGGCTCTGGATGCTTGGCTGGGAATGGGCCGTGCCGTTCGCCGACATTCCCGAAGGCCAGTCGCCAGATCCCGCCTCGATGGCGTCGCCGCAGGAGTGGCAACGCGCCGGGTGGATTCCCACCGTGCTCAGCGACCAGTGGCAGTTGGCGTCGCTCTGTTTCTTCTCGCTCACCGGTGAACGCCCACCACCGCGCGACGTGCCGCCGATCTCGCTCGTGCGCCCCGACTGCCCCAGGTCGGTGGCCGAAGTGCTCGACCGTGCGCTGCGCGAGCATCCCGAGGAGCGGTTCCCGAGCGTCGCGGCCATGCTGCGCGCCGTGGATCGCGTGGTCGGCAGCCGGACGATGCTGATGCTCGGCGACGACGAGTCCGAGGGGCCCAACGAGTCGGAGGAGGCCCGCCTGCGTTGGGCCCTTGGCGACGACTACGACGTGCTGGCGCCGCTCGGCTCTGGATCGTTCGGCTCGGTGTGGCGCGTGCGCGACCTGTCGCTGGGCCGCGAGGTGGCGCTCAAGCTGCTGCATCCCTACATCGCGCGCGATGAGGTGGCGGTGAGCCGGTTCCGTCGAGAGGCACAGTTGGCCGCCCAACTCGCGCATCCGGCGATCGTTCCGATCTACGACTTCGATTCGCGGGGCAAGGTGGCGTGGTACACCATGGAACTCGCCGAGGCGGGCTCGGTGGCCGAACTCGTGCAGCGCGCCGGCCCGCGTCCGCTGGCCGAGATCGCCCCGCGCGTGGACCTCGTGCTCGACGGCCTGGCCGCGGCGCATTCCATCGGCGTCGTGCACCGCGATCTCAAGCCCGAGAACGTGGTCATCGACCGCTACCGCCGCTGGCGCATTGCCGACTTCGGGATCGCGAACATCTGGGGGGAGGATCCGGCCGACGCAGGCGGCACGCCGGCGTTCGCGCCGCCCGAGCAGTTGCTCGGTGAAACGCAGGACACCGCCGCGGACTGCTATTCCCTGGCCGCGATCGTGTACTTCGCGCTCTCGGGAACGCCGCCGTACGGCGAGACCGAGGTGCGCTCCATTCTGGCCCGCGCCCTGGCGCGCGACGTGGACCTGTCCGCGTTTCCGGACGAGATCGCCGACTGGCTGCGCCGCGGGCTCGACCCCGAGGTATCCAAGCGGTTCCAGGACGCGGCCGTGATGCAGCGCGCATGGCGCGAGGCGGTGCGCGCCGTGGCACAACGCGAGCGGCGTGCCCCATGGTGGCGCCGCTGGCTTGGCGGCGAGGACGTCGGGGGGCTCTGGGGCTCGGACGAGCCGGCGGGGGCATGACCCGCCAGGGGGCGTAGCATGCCGATCGAGACCATCAACCCGGCCACCGGTGCACGCGTACAAGCGTTCGCCCCCCACGCGGCGGCCGACATCGAAACGCGGCTCGCCCGCGCCGCCTCCGCGGCGATTGCCTGGCGCCAGCGGCCGGTGGCAGACCGGGCGCGCATCGTCGCCCGAGCGGGCGTCCTGCTCGACCGTGACCGCGACCGGTACGCGGCCCTCATGACGCTCGAGATGGGGAAGCTGCTCGGAGAGGCGCGTGGCGAGGCCGCCAAGTGCGCGGCCACCTGCCGCTACTATGCCGAGCACGCGCACGCCATGCTGGCCGCCAAGCATGTGCCGGCCGAGGGCGAAGACGCGCGCGTCGAATTCCATCCGCTGGGCGTGGTGCTGGCCGTCATGCCGTGGAATTTCCCCTTCTGGCAGGTGATCCGGTTCGCGGCGCCGGCGCTCGTGGCCGGCAACGTGGCGCTGCTCAAGCACGCCAGCAACGTGCCGCAGTGCGCCCTGGCACTCGAAGCGCTGTTTGCCGAAGCGGGCGCGCCGTCCGGCGTCTTTCAGACTCTGCTAATACCCGCGGCGGCGGTGGATGCGGTGATCGCCGACCAGCGCGTGGCGGCCGTGACCCTCACCGGCAGCGAGGCCGCCGGTGCGCACGTGGCGATGACGGCCGGCCGGCACCTCAAGAAGACCGTCCTCGAACTGGGCGGCAGCGATCCGTTCCTCGTCATGCCGAGCGCCGACCTCGAGCGTGCGGTGGAGGTGGCCGTGCGGGCCCGCACGATCAACAACGGCCAGTCGTGCATCGCCGCCAAGCGGTTCATCGTGCACCGCGACGTGGCCGACGCCTTCACCGCGCGGTTCGTGCGCGCCATGCAGGGGCTGATCGTGGGCGACCCGACGGACGACCGTACGCAGGTGGGGCCGCTGGCCGGCGCCCAGGCGCTGATGGAACTGGAAGCGCAGGTGAACCGCTCGGTGGCGCTCGGGGCGCGGGCGCTCACGGGCGGCGCGCGGATCGACGGCCCCGGGTTCTTCTTCCAGCCCACGGTGCTGACCGACGTCCCCCCCAACGCGCCGGCATACGGCGACGAGCTGTTCGGCCCCGTGGCCGCGCTGTTCGCGGCTCGCGACATCGACGACGCGATCCGCATCGCCAACGACACGCGCTACGGTCTGGGCGCCAGCGCCTGGACGCGCGACCCCGCCGAGGCCAGACGGTTCGCCCGCGAACTGGAAGTGGGAAGCGTGTTCGTGAACGCCATGGTGGCGTCCGACCCCCGGTTCCCGTTCGGCGGAGTCAAACGTTCGGGCCACGGCCGCGAACTCAGCGCGTTCGGGCTGCGCGAATTCGTCAATGTGAAGACGGTCCGCGTGCGCCTCTAGCGCTACGCCGCTACCAGGACGATGCGGACCACCGTGCCCACCCCCGGTTCGCTCTCCAGTTCCACGGTCCCGCGCCACCCCTCGATCAACCGGCGGCTGATCGCCAGCCCCAATCCGCTGCCGCTCGTGCGAGTCGAGAACCGTGGCTCGAATACGCGTGGCATCACGTCGGCCGGGATGCCTTGGCCGTCGTCACGCACCTCGATCACGACGGTGCCGTTACCGCTCAGTGTCGTGGCCACGGTGCGGGCGCCGGCCAGGCGGGCGTTCTCGAACACATTGAGCAGTACCTCACGCAGTTCGTCTCGCTGCGCGAGCGCCAGGCGGCGCCCCTCGGCGCCGTCGAGGCCCCACTGGATGCTGCCTTCGCCCATGCGTTCCAGGCCGATCAGATCGCGCAGCACTGCGGCGACGTCGGTCGGCTCGGCCCCTGACCGCTCGCTCGGCGCCGAGCCGTATCGACTGAACGCCCGCGCGATCTGATCGAGGTGATCGATCTCGGCCAGAATCCGGGCCACGTTTTCGTCGAGCACCCGGTCGAAGTCCACGCGTTTGTCGGCCCGGGCCCGCTGCAGGTGCTGGACGCCGAGCCTGATGGGCGTGAGCGGATTCTTGATCTCGTGCGCCACCTGCTGCGCCATCTCGCCCCAGGCCAGCACCCGTTCGGCGTGCGCCGTCGCGGCGCGGCTCGCTTCGAGGTCGTTGGCCATGCGCCGGAAGGCCGCGAACACGGGTCGGAACTCCACCGTCGGATTGTCCTCGAACACCGGAGCCCGCCCGCCGGCGGCCAGTGTCAGGGCTGCCTGGCGCAGAGCGCTGATCGGACCGGCGAGCATCCGGGCGGCGAATCCGCTCAGCCAGAAGGCGGCCAGCGCGCCCACCGCGGTGACGAACAGAACGAGAATCCCCAGATCGCGGCGGCGACGCTCGAGTGTGAGATCGTCGGCGCGCGCCGGTGCGCCCAGCACCAGCGCCTGGGCGGAATCCTCCACCGCACGGTAGCCGAACAGGGTATGCGTCTCGCCGAACTGCTGGTCGCGGCTCTCCGATACTTCGTCGTTCACCGCGAGCAACAGCTGCATTTTCGGGGAGAGAAACCGGCCCGTCGGCGCGAGCGCCGCCAGCAGCGGATCGCTGGCCGCGGCCAATTCGCCGTCACGATAAAGAAAAAGGGGGGTCGCCAGCCGGCGGCCCTCCTGCGCCACCCATTGCGAGTCGCCCGGCACAGGGGCCACCGCGCGCAGCGTCTCCCCCACCAATAACTCGCGGCTCTGCGCCGCGTCCGAGGCGAGCTGCTGGTACGACCAGGCGGCGAAGGCCGCGGCGGGAATCATGAAGAACGCGAACAGCGCCACGGTGAGTTGCGTGCGATAGCTGCGCCGCCACCGCCGCTGTCGGTCGCGCAGCCAGCGGCCCACGGCGCCGTCGGCGAGCACGCTCACGAGCCAGAGCACGCCCACGATGGCCAGGTCGAACAAGACGATGAGCGCTCCGCGCTGGACCAGCGCGTTCACCGACAGCAGTTCCACCTCGACGTGCACGCGAGGGGGGCCAAGACCCCGCGGGGACACCCAGTCGCCGTGCAGCGCCGTGCCCTCCCGCCGCCAGTCGATGCCGGGTGGACCCGATGGCGGATGAACCAACGGGTCGGCTAACTGGAGCACGTATGGCGGCTCCGCTTCGGGCGGCTGATCGATGCCCAGCAACTTGGCGAACGGATCGGCGGCGATGAGCCGGGTGTGGGAGGTCGCGACCACCACGACCGCGCCGGCCCGGGTCGGGATGCCGACCGCGAACTCGACCGCGGGCTGGGCGATGATCGGGTACTCCACGGTGCTGTCCGCCGCCAGCACCTGTCGGGCGATGTCCCGGAGCTGGTTGATGGGGACTGTGAACGCCGCCGCGGATAGGGTGGCAGTGGGCACCGAGTCGTCCTTCCATACCGACAGCCACACGGGGAATCCAGCCGGCGCCAACGGCGACGTGGCATACGCCCGCAGCAGCCATTCGCGCGTGGCCGCGGGGTTCGGATCGGCCCGCACCGCGGTCGCGAACCGCTCGACGAGCGACAGCACCGTGGGATCGTTCTGGCCCAGGCCACGTACGTCGCGTTCGGCGAGCGCCATGCGCCCCCGCGTGGCGGCCCCCCACACGAGGGTCGTCGCCCCGAGCGCGGCCACCGTGGCTGCGCTCGAGACGAGTGCGCGCGAGCGGCGCGCGAGGCCCAGCGCCCCGATGGCGAGGATCCACGGAATCGGGTACCACCCGGGCCACCGCCCCGCCGCCTGCCACGTGGCCGGAGCGAGGATCGCCGCGCCCGCGGCCAGCGCGGGACCCACCCACGGCGGCACGCCGCGCCGGGGTCCCAGCGCCGCACTTCCCGCCGCGGTGCCGGCCAGCAGCACCGCGCACCCGGCCAGGAAGATGGCCACCTCCCAGACCAGCCAGAGCGAGGGATTCACGCCGTATATGGGAATTGTTATTCCGCGGGCCAGGTCGCGGAGCAGGAACGGGCCCAGCCCGGCGATCGCCAGCACGACCAGTCCCCACCAGGCGTGCGGGGCGCCGCGAGCCAACCGGCGCACCGCCGCCAGCAGGGCGAGCAGGGTGAGCGCGCCGGTGATGATCAGCGCCCCCGCGTTCGCCGTCAGCGCGCCCCCGATCGGCGTGTAGTAGAGCGACGCATCGAACAGCCGGGAATCGTTCGAGAAGGCTCCCAGCGGCACCAGCGACGTACAGGCCAGCGCCACCGCCACCGAGGCCAGACGCCAGGCGAACCGGCGCTCGATGCGCCACGCCGCCACGAGAAAACCGGCCAGCGCCAGCACGACCGCGAGCCCCACGATCAGCCGGGCGCCGTGCAGCGCCTCGAATCGCACCGCCGCCCGCGCCACCGGCGATAGCCGGGCATAGAGCAGCACCTGCGTGTGAGCCCAGAGTGCCTGCCACTCCGCCGCCTGGCCGGGCGGGGCGACGGCGGCGAACTGGAACCCGGAGATGCCAATCGTCCGCGCGAGCTCGCCGGCGATCGGCCGGGTGAGCCGGTCGGCCGGGGGCGTCGCGTCGAGCAACACGGTGACCACGGCACGCCGCGTCCCCCGGCTGGCCGTCGCGTACAGGCTCGTGTAGAAGCTCGACCGCACCACCCCGATCGAATCGCTCAGCGAATCGGTGGGCACGTGCACGCGCCCGGCCCATGCCAGAGGCTCCCCACCCTGGTACAGCACGACGCCGCCCTCCCCCACGCTTCCCGACGGAACCAGCGACGCGAGCGACGCGAAGGCCGACACGGTGTCCCCGGGCGCGTCGAGCGCCCGGGATGCCGCCGACCGCATGGTCTGCACGGCTTGGTCCACCCGGCGGTCGAGCGCCGCGAGGGCGTCGGTCTCGAGGCCTGCGCGGACCTCGGGCCAGTGGGCGTCGATGCGATGGAGGCGCTGTTGCGCATAACCGGCAAGCACGACGAGCACGCCCAGGGCCAGAGTGGATCCGGCGGCCCACCGGCGACCCCGGAGGGGCACGTGACGCAGCCCGGCCGCCGCCACCACGGTGGCGAGGGCGGCGGCGGCGAGATACTCTACGCTCGTTATGTTCAGCCACTGGCACGCGGCGAGCAGGGCCAGCGCCGCGGCCACCGGCCACCACGCGGTACGCAGCCGTTCAGCGCGCCGGCCGGACATCGCTCACTCGGTCGCCATGAGTTCCGCTCACGCCGGCGCGCCCCGCCCGCGACGCCTCAAGGAAATGCGCCCCGCCGAGGTCGCGGCCACGCTGGCCGCAGACCCGCGTCTCATCCTCCCCATCGGGACGTGCGAACAGCACGGCCCCCACCTGCCGCTGGGCGCCGACACGCTCATCGTCGAGCGGTTGGCCGACGATCTGTCGGCCGAATTCCACGTGCTGCGCGCTCCCACCGTTGAATACGGCGTCAACGTCATCACCGAACGGGAGTTCGCGGGCAACGCATCGGTGAGGCGCAAGACGCTCCACCGCGCCCTCAACGACCTCGTGGACTCGTGGGAGGCCGGCGGGGTGCGGGAGTTCATTCTCCTCACCGCACACGAGCATGATCCGCACCTCGAGGCGCTGGAAACGGTCATCACGTCGAGCGCGCGGCTCCGCGTGGTGAACATCTTCGGGCTCGCGTTCGCAGACCTGCTCGAGGGACAGTTGGAACCCATGCACGGTGACGAGGTGGATACGTCGCTCCTGCTGTACATTGCGCCGGAACTCGTGCAAATGCCGTTGGCGCAGGATTATATGATGTCAGCCGACGAGCTGCGACGGTACCGCCGCGGCTGGTTGCGGGTGCCCGGCCGGAGCCCCGGCTCAATCGGCCGGCCGACCCTGGCATCGGCGGACAAGGGAAAACGCCTATATGATCGCATCCGTGGACGGTTGCGGTCCCATATCTTTCTCGCCGACGAGCCGGCGGCCTGAACACACGCTCGCTTATTGGGTACCCTTATCATATGAGACCGGTTTCGTTTGCGCTGGCCGTGATGCTCTTGGCCCATAGCACCCCCGCCCCCATTTCCGCGCAGGAGACCGTCGTGGACGAGGGGACGCTCGTGATCACGCAGAACGGCGCGCCGATCGGGCGCGAAGCCTATCGTATCGTGCGCGCGGCGGCGGGGGGCGGGCAGGCCTTCCGCGCCACGGCCACGATCTCGTTCAACGCCGACCGGATCAGTCTGCGCCTCACCACCGATTCAGTGGGCGGGCCGCTCACCTACGAGGCCGAGGTACGGGAGAACGGGCAGGTTACGTCGCGCGTGGAAGGCAACGGGCGCCCCGGACGGTTCAGCACCCTGATCCACACGCCCCATGGCGAATCTGCCCGGGATTATGTGATGGGGGCCAATCCGCTGGCGCTCGATGCCAATGCCTTCGACCCGTACTACTTCGCGACCCTCCTCCCCCGGCGCACCCGCTTCTCGGTGATCGATCCCAGGGCCGGTACACAGGCTACGTTCCGATTCGAGGAACGTGGCCAGGAACCGATCCGGTTGGGGCGTGGCACGGTGCTGGCAAAGCACTATGCGCTGATTACTGCCGACGGCGCCACGCGGGACATCTGGATGGATGCGCAGGGGCATCTCCTGCGCGTCGCAGTTCCGGCCAAGGGCCTCGTGGCACAGCGGGACGAGTTGCCGCGATAACCGCGGCTCGGGGCACGCATCTGAGCCCGGGCCGCGTCCGACGTCGAGATACCCCGCCGCGCCGCCTTGAAACCGGGTCCGGCCACCCACCGTACGGGGGGCTGACCCCTTACCATAGGACCTTGCCTCGATGCGTCTTTCGCTGTCTGCGGCCCTTGTCGCGTTCGTCGGTCAGGTGGCGCTCGCCCAGGGCGGCACGCCGCCGTCGGTCCAGGACCTCACCCTCGACCAGGCCATTGCGCTCGCCCGGCAGAACAACCCCACATACCTCCAGACCACCACAGGTCTGCGCACCGCCAACGCCGCGGTGCGCACGGCGTACGGGGCCTTCTTGCCGACCGTCAATTCGTCATTCGGCGCCGGATACCAGCAGGCCGGCAGCCAGGTGTTCCAGGGGCTCACGTTCAAGGGCTCCTCGGACGCGGTGACGTCGAACTACAGCCTCGGCATCAGCTACCGGCTGAACGCGGCATCGTTCATCCAGCCCAAACTCCAGGTCGCCAACCGGGACGCCACCGAGGCCAACATCACCGGCCAGGCGGAGGCGATCCGGGCCAACGTCACGTCGGCCTATCTCACGGCGCTCGCCGACCAGGCGAGCGCCGCTCTGCAAGACACGCTGGTGATCACGGCGCAGGGGCAGCTCGACCTCGCCAACGCCAAGATGTCGGTGGGCCAGGCGACGATCCTCGACGTTCGCAGCGCGCAGGTGGCCCTGGGCCAGGCCGAGATTGCCGCGCTGACGGCTCACAACACGGCCGAAGTGGACCAGGTCGCCCTGTATCAGCAGATCGGCCTGCCCAAGCCCGACAGCGTTCGTCTCACGACGACGTTCGCCATCGAGACCCCGACCTTCGCACTCGACTCGCTGCTCGACCTGGCGCGCAGCCGCAATCCGGCCATCGTGGCGCTCCGGTCGCAGGAGCACGCGGCGGCGCTCGGCGTGAGGACGGCCAAGGCGAGTTACACGCCCACGCTGTCGCTGAGCACCGGGTGGGGCGGGTACGCGTATCAATACACGAACTCGGATTACCCGGCCAACCTCGCGCAGGCGGGCGCCGCCAGCACGTTCGCCAGTTGCACGCAGTTGGATTCCCTGCGCACCGGCGTCGGACTCCTCCCCTACGGGTGCGGGTCCCCGACCCTGACGCCGGCGCAGATCCAGAGCATCCGGTCGTCCAACAACGTCTTCCCGTTCAAATTCACCCGCTCCCCGCTCTCCATCTCGGCCGGCCTCTCACTGCCCATCTTCGACGGGTTCAGCCGCGAGCAGAACGTGCAGCAGGCCATCGCGCAGCAGCAGTCGGCCGAGTACGGCGTGAGGGCCCAGGAACTGCAGACGCGTACCAACGTCACGCAGGCCTTCCTCAATCTGAAGCTGGCCGCCAGCACGATCGCCCTGCGGCAGCAGAACGCGGACCAGGCGCAGGATCAGTACCAGTACGCCGAGGCGCGGTATCGCGCGGGCCAGGCAACCTACCTGGACGTCACCAGCGCCCGTGGCACGTACGTGCAGGCAGAGGTCGATCGCGTCAACTCCATCTATAATTACCACAAGGCCTTTGCCGCGTTGGAAAACGCGGTCGGACGCCCCCTTCGATAGTCCCTGAGGATCGTACATGACCAAGCGCGTGAAATTCACCATTGCCGGCATCGTGATCGTGGCGATCGCGGCCGTCGTCGCCACCGCGGCCGCCCGCAAGTCCAACGCCGCCGTGGATGTGCGCATCGAGCCCGTGAGCCGGGCCAATCTCGTGGCGTCGGTGACGGCCAGCGGGCAGGTGAGCCCACACACCAAGGTGGACATCAGCTCCGATGTCTCGGGCAAGATCACCAAGCTCGCCGTGAAGGAGGGCGACATGGTGAAGAAGGGGCAATTCCTCCTGCAGATCGACCCGGCGATCGCCGAGGCCACGGTCAAGCAGTGGGAGGCCAACGTCGCCTCGGCCAAGGCCCAGGAGGAGCAGGCCAGGGCCAATCTGATGCAGGCCCAGAGCGAGTACGCCCGGTCCCTGGACTTGCAGAAGGCCAATGCGAAGTTCGTGACCGCCGAGTCGCTCCAGCAGCTCAAGACGGCGGTGGACGTGAACCAGGCCCTGCTCTCCTCGGCCGTCCACCAGGTGGCGCAGGCCCAGGCGTCCCTCGAGAACGCCCAATCGTCGCTCGACAAGACCACGATCTACTCGCCGATGGCGGGACGCGTCACGCGCCTCAACGTCGAAGCGGGCGAGACCGCCATTCAGGGAACGCTCAACAAGGACGCCGCCACCCTGCTCACGGTGAGCGACATGTCGGAACTGGAAACCAAAGTCGACGTGGACGAGACCGACGTCGCCCACATCGCGGTCGGCGACTCGGCCGTGGTGCAGATCGACGCCTTTCCCGATACGACGTTCCTGGGCCAGGTCACCGAGATCGCGAACAGCTCGGTGACCGGGGCATCGACGACCACCACCAGCAGCACCGACCAGGCGGTAGATTACCAGGTCACGATTCGCCTGCTCAACGTGCCCAAGGACACGCGGCCCGACTTCTCCGCAACCGCCAAGATCATCACCGACACGCGGAAGAACGTGCTGGCCATTCCCATCATCGCGCTCACGGTGCGTGAGAATCAGGATGTCCAGAACGCCGATACGGCGGTGGGGCTGGGACGGCCGAAACCAAAGGTGGACGTGGGCAAGAAGGACGTCGAGGGGGTGTTCGTGGTCGGGCCCGACAACAAAGTGACCTTCCGGCCCGTAAAAGTAGGAATAGCCGGCGAGAAGGACTTCGAGGTCCTGGATGGGCTCAAGGAAGGTGAGCGCATCGTGACCGGCACCTACCAGGCCATCCGCGATCTGAAGGACGGCATGGTGGTCCGCGAGACGAAGGCCGACACCAAGAAACCTCAGGCAGGGTCCCAGTGAGCCAACAGACCGCTGAAGCACCAGTCAGTTCCACCGCGGAGCGCGCTGCCGTTCTGCACGAATCCGGACGAGCGCCGGACAGCAAGTGGATCATCGTGACGCGCGGCATCCAGCGGCATTATGACATGGGCGGCGAAATCGTCCGCGCCCTCCGCGGCGTGGACATCGCCATCGCCCGCAACGAGTACGTGGCCATCATGGGGCCGTCGGGCTCCGGCAAGTCCACGCTGATGAACGTGATCGGCTGCCTCGACACGCCGACCTCGGGCGAATACTGGCTCAATGGCACGCTCGTCTCCGAGATGACCGACGACCAGCTGGCCCGCATCCGGAACAAGGAGATCGGGTTCGTCTTCCAGACGTTCAACCTGCTCCCCCGCGCCACGGCGCTCCACAACGTGGAGCTGCCGCTCGTCTACGCCGGCATCGGCGCCGAGGAGCGCCGTAAGCGCGCCAAGGAGGCCCTGGAAAGCGTGCAGCTCGAAGGCCGCATGGACCACCGGCCCAATGAGTTGTCGGGCGGCCAGCGCCAGCGCGTGGCCATCGCGCGCGCCCTCGTCAACCGGCCGTCCATCCTGCTCGCCGACGAACCCACCGGCAACCTCGACTCGGCAACCTCCGAGGAGATCATGAAGGTGTTCGAGCAGCTGGCCGCCAGCGGGCAGACGGTGATCATGGTCACCCACGAACCCGACATCGCGGCCCACGCGCGGCGCGTGGTCGTGTTGCGCGACGGGCTGGTGGCTACCGACGACCGCCGCGAGGTGTTCGCGGAGCGCGCCGGTATGTAGCCCGCCTCAGGCGCCCGCAACCACGAAGGCGGCGGGGACTTCTCCGCCGCCTCGCTAGCTTCCGGATCGTCCCTCTCCCTCCCGGCATTGCCCTTCTTCGAAGCCATCCGTCTCGCGTTCGCCCAGATCCGCGTGCAGAAGCTCAAGAGCTTCTTCACGCTGCTCGGCGTGATGATCGGCGTCATGTTCCTCATCGCCGTGGTCTCCATCGTGAGCGGCATGGGCAACTACATGAAGGACGAGCTGGTGGGCAAGCTCATCGCGCTCAATTCCTTCGAGTTGCGGCAGCGGCCCAACCTGAATATCGGCGATGTGAACGACGCCGAGCGCCGTTCGTGGCGCACCCGTCCACGAATCTACGAGTACGACGTCCCCCCGGTGGTCGCGGCGCTCGCCGCCGGCACGGGCTGGGCCGAGTACAGCGAGAACGGCGTGAACGTCGAGGCCCCGTACGCGTCGCCGCGTCGCGTCACCGCTTACGGCGTGAGCGATCAGTATTTCACCATCAAGCGCATGGACGTCGCCCTTGGGCGCCTGCCCACGGCGCAGGAATACCTGCTCGGCTCTTCGGTGATCGTGATCGGCAAGGACGTCCAGGATCACTTCTTCCCGTCCCTGAATCCGCTGGGCCGCGAGCTGCGGGTGGGCGGGGTGCCCTACACGGTCATCGGCGTCGCCGAGCCGCAGGGCAGCGCGTTCGGCATCTCGTTCGATGGCTTCCTCGTGGCCCCGGCCCGATCACCCATCCGGCGGTATCTCAATCCGCACGGCGTCGTGGACGCGGTGATCATCCAGTCGCCCACCGAGGCCGGCATCGCCGACAACGAAGAACGGGTGCGCGAGGTGATGCGGGCCCGCCACCAACTGCACCCGGAGCAGCCCGACGACTTCACCATGGAGACGTCGGACTCGGCGCTCGCCTTCTGGAAGAAGATCCAGGGCTACCTCGTGCTCGCCGGCATCGCGCTGCCGGCGATCGGACTTGTGGTGGGCGCCATCGTGATCATGAATATCATGCTCGTGGCCGTCGCCGAGCGGACGCGCGAGATCGGCATTCGCAAGGCGCTCGGGGCCCGCCGGCGGGACATCCTGCGGCAGTTCCTGGTGGAGAGCACCACGCTCGCCACCCTCGGGGCCGCGATCGGCGTAGGCATGGGCTTCGCCTTCGCCAAGCTCATCTCGATGTTCAGCCCACTCCCCGCGGCGGTGGAACTCTGGTCGGTGGTCCTCGGGGTGTCGGTGGGAGCTGGCGTCGGCATCATTGCCGGCGTCTATCCGGCCAGCCGCGCCGCGCTGCTCGACCCCATCGCTGCGCTGCGCCAGGAGTAGCCGTGCACGCACTCTTCGAAGCCTGGATCTTCAACCTCACCGAGGGTGTGGGGATCGCCGTCGAGTCGATTCGCGGCAACAAGGTGCGCGCCGGCCTCACGATCCTTGGCATCGCGGTGGGCGTGTTCGTGGTGGTCGTCATCTCGGCAGCCGTGCACGGCATCAACGCGAGCGTGGCCAAGGACCTCGAGTCGGCCGGGCCCAAGACGTTCTTCGTGTCCCGGTATCCGATCAGCTTCGAGGCCTGCGACGGCACCGACGCCACCTGCAAGTGGCGGCACAATCCGCCGCTCACGATGGCCGATCAGCGCGCCATGGATGCGCTGCCCGGCGTGCGGGCTGCCGGTGCCCGGATCGACCTCGGGCTCCCCGTGAAGTATGCCGACCGGTCACTCAGCGCCGCACAGATCAGCGCCCTTACCTCCAACTGGATCATCATCGACGGTGGCGGCGACCTCTACCCCGGCCGGAGTTGGACCCCCAACGAAGCCAACGCCGGCCAGCGCGTCGCCGTGATCAACGACGTCATGGCCACGCAGCTGTTCGGCGAATCCGACCCGCTCGACAAGGTCATCGCGATCCGCGGCGAACCGTTCACCGTGATCGGCGTGTACCACGAGGCGGCCAGCTTCCTCTCCGGGGGCGATCGCTCGCGCGCGATCATCCCCATCGAGACCGCGTTCCGCGTGCTCAACGCCGGCCGCCGCCAGATCTCGATCACGGTGGTGCCGCGTACCGCCGTCTCCCGCGACGACGCCATCGACGCCGTGACGTCCGTGCTGCGCCAGCACCACGGGCTGCGCCCAGAAGTGGACAACGACTTCGCGATCATCACGCAGGACAAGATCTTCGACACCTACAACAAGGTGGTCGGCATGTTCTTCCTGGTGATGATCGTGCTGTCGGCCATTGGGCTCATGGTCGGAGGCGTGGGGGTGGTGGCGATCATGATGATCAGCGTCACCGAACGGACCCGCGAGATCGGCGTGCGAAAGGCTCTGGGGGCCACGAGGGCCACCATCCTATGGCAGTTCCTTGTGGAGGCCGTGACCCTCACCGGAATCGGCGCGACGATCGGCCTCGTGGCTGGGGTCCTCGTGGCGCTGATCGTCCGTTCTGCCACGCCGATTCCCGCGTCCGTCCCCCCACTGGCCATCGCGGCCGCGCTCGGAACGAGCGCCATCACCGGGGTGCTGTTCGGGCTACTGCCGGCCGCCAAGGCGTCACGCCTCGATCCGGTGGACGCGCTGCGGTACGAATAGGGCCCCCATAGCAAGCCCTGCAGCCGATCGCTCCGAACCCTGCTGTCGGAGCGCGGGTCCAACTGGTGACACTTCCCGCCCCCCTCATCCGTACGGTCTGTCGTTCGGCCCGGCCATCGACCGCCGGTTACGCGTACCATCGACTCCAGACCGCGCCACCGTGCAGCTATTCGAAGCCATTCGTCTCGCGCTCTCACAGATCCGGGTACAGAAGCTGAAGAGCTTCTTCACCCTGCTCGGCGTGATGATCAGCGTGATGTTCCTGATCGCCGTCGTATCCATCGTGCAGGGAATGAGCGTGTACGTGGAGCAGGACTTTGCCGGCAAGTTCCTGGGCATCAACACGTTCAGTCTGCGTCCGTTTCCCGATATCAACACGGGCAACGTCACCGACGCCGAGTGGAAGGAATGGCAGCGCCGGCCCAAGATCACCGTCGATGATGCGCTGGCCGTGAAGGCGGCGTTGCCCGACGATGCGCGGTGGGCCATTCAAGACGTGCGATGGCTGAACGTCAGTTCGGATTACGCCAGTGGTGGCGCGCAGGTGCTGGCCATGGCGGTGACCCCTCAATACTTCAAGATCAAGGACCTGGGCATTACTCAGGGGCGCGCGTTCGGGGATCAGGAGGACGCGCTGGGGTCCGACGTGGTCGTGATCGGCGACGCCATCGCGTCGCAGTATTTCGCGAACCTCGACCCCATCGGCCGGGTGCTCAGGGTTGGACGGTTTCCATTCACGGTGATCGGCGTGCTGGACCACCAGGGCACCGTGTTCGGCCTCAATCTGGATCAGCAGGTGATCGCGCCGTTCCATTCCGAGATGTCGCGGCTCACGGGCGCCCGCCAGAGCCTGTACGGCGTGGTGGTACAGGCGCCCACGCCGGCGCAGTTCCAACCGCTCGAGGAGGTGGTGCGCGAGGTGATGCGCAATCGCCATCAACTGCACCCCGCTGAGCAGGACAACTTCGTGATGGAGAGTTCGGCGTCCGCGCTCACGCAATGGGAGACGATCAAGAAGTACCTCGTGCTCGCCGGCATCGTGCTGCCGGCCATCGGGCTCGTGGTGGGCGCCATCGTGATCATGAACATCATGCTCGTGGCGGTGGCCGAGCGGACGCGCGAGATCGGCATCCGCAAGTCGCTGGGGGCGCGCCGCCGGGACATCCTGGCGCAGTTCCTGGTGGAGAGCGCCACGCTGAGCAGCGTGGGCGCACTGTTCGGCGTGGGCCTCGGGATATCGATGGCCAAGGTGGTGGCCCTGGTCTCGCCGCTGCCGGCGGCGGTGGCGCCCTGGTCGATCGTCGTGGCGGTGGCGGTCGGCGCCGGCGTGGGGATCATCGCCGGCGCCTACCCCGCCAGCCGCGCGTCGCGGCTCGACCCCATCCTTGCCATCCGGGCCGAATGATATGAAGAACGTAATAGCTCGCGTCTCGGCCATGGTCGAGGGCGTGTTGATGGCCCTCGACTCCATCCGGGCCAATCGCGTGAGGGCGGGCCTCACCATCCTCGGCATTGCCGTGGGCGTGTTCGTCGTGACGGTGATGTCGGCCGCCGTACACGGCATCAACGCCGGCGTGTCGGCCAGTATCTCGGCGGCGGGGCCCACGACCTTCTTCATCACCCGGTGGCCGGCGCAGATCAACAGTTGCAACGGTTCGGCCGATTCCTGCCCCTGGCGCCGCAATCCGTCGCTCACGCTGGATCAGGCCCGACAGATCGGCAATCTGGCCGACGTGCAGGCGGTCACGGCGCACATAAGCAGCAACGCCTCCATCAAATTCGCCGACCGAGAACTGGGCGCCGTATCGGTGGACGGGTATACGCCGGATTGGTTCGACGTTTCGGGTGGGGAGATCTCCAAAGGACGCAACTTCACGCCGCAGGAGAACGACGCCGGCGACCCGGTGGCGCTGGTCAATTCCAAGATCGTCGACAATCTCTTCATGGGCGCCGATCCGGTGGGCAAGGTGGTGCGGCTCAACGGGAACGCGTTCACGATCATCGGTGTGTACGACCCCATCGCGAACGCCTTCGACAGCGGCGACAACGGCAAGGTCGTGGTCCCCATCCTCACGGCCTACCGGCGGCTCAACTTCAGCCTGCGCTGGCTCGATCTCACCGTGAAGCCAGTGCCCGGCGTCAACCGCGACGCCGCGATGGACGAGACGATCGCCCTCCTGCGGTCGACTCGGCATCTGCGGCCGGCCACCCAGAACGACTTCTTCGTTTCGACGCCGGAGAAGATCCTCGAGCTGTACAACAAGATCGTCGGCGTGTTCTTCCTGGTCATGATCACGCTGTCGGCCGTCGGGCTGCTCGTGGGCGGCGTGGGGGTGATCGCGATCATGATGATCAGCGTCACGGAACGCACCCGCGAGATCGGCGTCCGCAAAGCACTGGGCGCCACCCGGGCGACCATTCTCTGGCAGTTCCTGGTCGAGGCCGCCACGCTCACCACTCTCGGGGCGCTGGTCGGGCTCGCCGTGGGCGGCGCGCTTACCTATGTGGTGCGCCATGCCACGCCGATCGACGCCAGCACGCCACCCGTGGCGATCATGATCGCCCTGCTGGGCAGCGCGTTCGCCGGTATCGTATTCGGCCTTCTGCCCGCCGTGCGAGCGGCGAGTCTCGACCCGGTGGAAGCGCTCAGGTACGAGTGAGGCCGTGGCGCCGGTGATGTCCTTACCGGGGGTAAGGGAAGAGCCCCCGTCGTGAGTAGGACGGTAGTGGGTGAACGGCGTTGCGCAGGCGTCCGTCCTACTGTCCTACTGTCCTACGTGTAGTTTTCCCCCATGCGCTTCGCCGACGTCCTCCTGACGGCGTTCACGCAGATCCGCGTGAGCAAGCTGCGGTCGTTCTTCACACTCCTCGGCATCGTCGTGAGCGTGGCGTTCCTGGTCGCCGTGGTGGCGATCATCCAGGGCATGAACGCCTACGTGAAGGAGAACATCGCCGACAACATGGTCGGTGCGAATTCGTTCATGGTGCGCCGCGACCCCATCCAGATCGGGCTCATTTCCGACGAGGACATGGAACGCGCGCGCCGCCGCCCGCCGATCACCGTGGCCGATGCCTCGGTGGTGGAGCAGGCCCTCCCGACCGCCCTGGCCGTCGGGCTCACGTCGGGGTGGCCCACCCCGCGCTCCGACGTCGTCTGGCGCGACCGGACGCTGGGCAGCGTGCTCATGTTCGGCATCACGCCCCCCTACCAGACCGTCCAGGACTATCGCTACACGGCCGGCCAGCCGATCAGCGACATCGACGTCCGCGAACGTCGCTACGTGGTGGCCATCGGCGCCGACGTCGCCACCCAACTGTTCGGCGGTGTGTCGCCGATCGGCCAGGCAGTGCGCATCCGGGGCCAGCAGTTCACGGTGGTCGGCACGATTGCGCCCAAGGGCCGCGTGCTCGGTCAGTCGTTCGACGGCTTCGCCCTCATGCCGATCAGCACCTTCGAATCCGTGTTCGGCCGCCGCCTGACCACGCAGATCTCGGTGAAGATGGCCACGGCGGCGGAGATCGCGCCGGCCATGGCCACTGCCGAGGAAGCGATGCGCGTGGCGCACCACCTGCGGCCAGGACAGCCTGACAATTTCTCCGTGGAGACCTCCGACGCCTTCCTGTCGTTCTGGAAGCGGCTCACGGCCGTCCTGTTCGCCGTCGTGCCTGCCGTGGTCGCCATCGGCATCGTCGTCGGCGGCATCGTGATCATGAACATCATGTTGATGGCGGTGCGCGAGCGTACGCACGAGATCGGCATTCGAAAATCCGTGGGCGCCACGCAGGACGATATCCGTCGACAGTTCCTGGCCGAGGCGATCATGCTCGCCACGCTCGGAGGCGCGCTCGGCGCGGGCGCGGGGTTTCTGTTCGCGCAGGCGATCACGGTGCTCTCGCCGCTCCCGGCGCGGGTGACGCTCTGGTCGGTGGTGCTCGCCCTCACGCTCGGCGCGGGCGTGGGGGTCATCTTCGGGGTGTATCCAGCGGCGCGCGCAGCGCGCCTCGACCCCGTAGCCGCTCTCCACGCCGAGTGAGACACCCCCGGTGACCGTCTGGCGCCGATTCGTCGACAGCTTCCAGGAGAACGTCGCCGTGGCGTTCGAGTCCCTGCGCGTGAGCAAGATGCGCTCGGCGCTCACCATCCTCGGCGTGGTCATCGGCGTGTCGACCGTCATGGCCATGGCGTCCATCGTCCAGGGCATCCAGCAACAGATCGTCGAGACCATCGAGCTGGCCGGCCCCACCACGTTCTACGTGATGAAGGTCTTCTCGCAGACGCCGCTGAACCCGCAGGATCTGCCCAAATGGGTCCGCGACCGTCCAGACCTCACCCCGCAGGAGGCGGATCGCATCGACGCCCTGCCCGAGATCGCCTACGCCGGCATGTGGGGCCAATACGTGGCGCGCGTCGAGTACGCCGGCGTGCGCACGCAGCCGCAAGTGATCATGGGCGCCGATTCGCATTATACGGAAATCGAGGGCGGCACGCTCACCGAAGGGCGGTGGTTCACGCATGCCGAAGAGGTGAACGGCAGGGCGGTGGCCGTGATCGACGTGGATGTGGCGCAGAAACTGTTCGGCAGCATCGATCCGATCGGCAAGTTGGTGCATATCGGCGCCCGCCCGGCGCAGGTGATCGGACTCTATCAGCCGGCGGCGAACATCTTCAGCCCACCCGGTCAGGAGATCGTGGCCATCGTGCCATACCTCATGCTCGATCACCAGTTCACGCTCGACAAGACGAACATGGTGTTCATTCCGGTGAAGCCGCGACCGGGCGTGACGGTGGACGACGCCGAGAGCGCCGTGATCGTGGCGATGCGCGAGGCGCGGCGGCTTCATCCGGGCGATCACAACACCTTCGACCTGATCACGCAGGACCAGATTCTCGACGTGTTCAACAAGCTCACGGGGGTCTTCTTTCTGGTGATGATCGTGCTGAGCGCCGTGGCGTTACTGGTGGGGGGGATCGGCGTGATGGCCGTGATGATGATCAGCGTCACCGAGCGCACCCATGAGATCGGCCTCCGCAAGGCGGTGGGCGCCACGCGCCGAGACATTCTGCAGCAGTTCCTCGTGGAGGCCGCCACGCTCACCGGAATCGGCGGGGTCATCGGGATCATCGTCGGACTGGGGCTGGGACGCATCGCCACGGCAGCCATGAACATCAATGCCGGCGCGCCCGTGGTGCTCACGCTCGCCGCCGTCGTGGTCTCGGTGGGCATCGGCCTCGTGTTCGGCGTACTGCCGGCAAGGCGGGCGGCGAGACTGGACCCCGTGGAGGCTCTGCGATACGAGTGAGGCTCGATGCGCTCGTCGGCTGCAGGAGCGTAGGACAGTAGGACGGTCGTGGGTAGATGACGTGGTGCCGTCATCCGTCCAACCCTCCTGCCCTCCTACCCTCCTACCCTCCTAATCTGTACTTTGCCGCATGCCACTCGATCTGCTGGCCATCGCCGCCCACCGCGACGACGTCGAACTCATCTGCGGCGGCACGCTGCTCGTGGCCGCGGCCCGCGGGCGCAGCACCGGTATTCTCGACCTGACGATGGGGGAGGCCGGCACGAGGGGATCGGCGGAACTTCGCGCGCGCGAAGCCGACGAGGCCGCCAAGATCCTCGGCGTATCCGTGCGGCGCAACCTCGGCCTTCCCGACGCCGGCGTCGTGAACACGCCGGAGACGCGGCTTCTGCTGGCGGAGGAGATCCGGCGTCTCCAGCCGCGCGTGGTCATCGCACCGGCGCTCAACGGCCGGCACCCCGACCACATCGCCGCTGGGCAACTGGTGCGCGATGCGTGCTTCGTGGCCGGCCTGGCCAAGGTCGCCCCCGGGCTCGCCAAGTATCGACCGCACAAGGTCATCCACGCCGTCGCCTACCGGCAGGACTTCGACCGGCCCACGTTCGTGGTGGACGTGTCCGAGGTGTTCGAGCGGAAGATGGACGCCGTGCGATGCTACGCATCGCAGTTCGACGGCGTGACGCAGGCCGGCGAGGTGTACCCCAACGGCGAACCCCTGTACGACGCCGTGCGGCACTATGCGGCCTATTATGGATCGCTTATACGCTGCCGCTACGGCGAACCGTTCTACACCACCGAGACGATGCGCGTGGACGATGTCGCGGCGCTCGACGTGTCGACTTTTTGACGGCGGCCGGACGGTTGGAGCGTGAAAGCGTAGAACGAATGGCGGCGCAACGCAGTCTACCCCCTACCGTGCTACTTGCCTACGCTTCTCCTGCCTCGACCTCGCCAGTCTCGACGACCCAGTAGTATATTTTCCCCATGCCAGCTCCCATCTACCTCGACCATTCCGCCACCACCCCGGTGCGCCCGGAGGTGCTCGAAGCGATGCAGCCGTTCTTCGGCCCGCGCTTCGGGAACCCGTCGAGCATTCACCGGTGGGGCCGCGACGCGCGCGTGGCGCTGGATGAGGCGCGCGAGCGGGTGGCCCGGTGTGTCGGCGCGCATGCCGACGAGATCTGCTTCACCTCCGGCGGTACCGAGGCCGATAATCTCGCCGTGCTCGGCGCCTGGCGCGCCGCCCGGGCCGCGGGCAGGACCGCCGTGGTCTCGACGCCCATCGAGCACAAGGCCGTGCTGGAGGCGGTGCACACCGCGGCCCAAGAGGGCGCCGAGGAGCGGTTGCTGCGCATGACCGGCGACGGCGTCGTCGATCGCGCGTCGTTCGAGGAACAGGTGACCACCGACGTCGCCGTGGCTTCCGTGATGTGGGTGAACAACGAGATGGGAGCCATCCAACCGGTGCCCGAGCTGGGCGAGCTGGCGCGCGCGCGCGGTGTCGTCTTTCACACCGACGCCGTGCAGGCATTCTCGAAGCTGGAGATCGACGCGTCTCGAATGCCCTTCGACATCCTGTCCATCTCGGGACACAAGATCGGCGCGCCCAAGGGGTGCGGCGCGCTCTTCATCCGGCGCGGCACCCGCATCGAACCGCTCTTCCACGGCGGGTCGCAGGACCGTGGACGCCGTCCCGGCACCGAGAATGTCGCGTTCGCCGTGGCCCTGGCCACCGCGGCCGAACTGGCCGTGCGCGAGCATGCGGTGGAGTCCGTTCGTCTGCGCACGTTGCGCGACCGGCTGCAGGCGCTGCTCGAGGAGCGCATTCCCGACGTCGTGGTACACGCGCGCAATGCGCCGCGCGCCCCGCACATCCTCAACGTGTCCGTTCCCGGCACCGAGAGCGAGTCGCTGCTCATGGCGCTCGACCTCCAGGGCATCGCCTGTTCGGGTGGTTCGGCGTGCCAGAGCGGCACCAGTTCACCGTCGTACGTGCTCTCGGCCATCGGGGTCAAGCCGCAACTCGCCAGCGCGGCCATCCGCATGAGTCTGGGCGTCCTCACGACCCAGGCCGACATCGAGCGCGTGGCCGAAGTCTTTCCCCGGCTCGCCGCCAAGGCGCGCGGCGCGGCCGCGGCCTGACGAAGGGAGCCGGGGCGTGAGAGAGCGTGTGCTGGTCGCCATGTCGGGCGGCGTCGACTCGTCGGTCGCCGCGGCGATGCTCGTCGAGCAGGGCTACGACGTCGTCGGCGCGACGATGAAGCTCTTCTGCTACGGCGATGAGATCGTCGACCGCCCCTGCTGCTCCCTCGATTCGATCGACGACGCGCGCCGCGTGTGCGAATCGCTGGGCGTGCCGCACTACGTGCTCAACCTCGAGAGCGCGTTCTCGCACGACGTGATCGACGACTTCGTGAGCGAGTACGCGCGCGGGCGTACGCCCATTCCCTGCGTGCGCTGCAACACGTTCACCAAGTTCCGCGACCTCGTGCACAAGGCCGACGGCATCGACGCGCGCTGGATCGCCACCGGCCATTACGCGCGCGTGGTGGACGGCGTACTGCACCGCGGCGTCGACCCGTCCAAGGACCAGTCGTACTTCCTCTGGGGCATCGACCGCGAGGTACTCGTACGCATGCTCCTGCCGGTCGGGACGCAGACCAAGTCCGAGACGCGCGCCGTGGCACGCCGGCTGGGCCTCGAGGTCGTGGCCGACAAGCTCGAGAGCCAGGACATCTGCTTCGTGCCCGACGGCGACCATACGAAGATCATCCGCTCAACGCTCGGGCCGGACGCACCCAGCCTATCGCGCGGTCCATTCGTGCTCTCGAATGGCGAGGTCGTGGGCGGCCACGACGGCCACGCACGATTCACCATCGGCCAGCGCCGCGGGCTCCCCGGCGGATTCGCCGAGCCGATGTTCGTGACCGCCATCAGGCCGGCCGACCGCGCGGTGGTGATCGGCCCGCGCGAGGAGCTACTGGGCAGCGGGCTCGTGGCGCGCGGCGTGAACTGGCTCGTCGATCCGCCCGCCGTGGGCTCGCGCGTCGACGTGCAGGTGCGCCACCGCGCGGCTCCCGCGCCGGCCGAGGTCGTGCGCCTGGACGGTGACGAGATCGAGCTGGCGCTGGACGAGCCGGTGAGCGCCATCACGCCGGGCCAGTCGGCGGTGTTCTACGCTCGCGACGTACTCCTCGGCGGGGGGTTGATCGAAACCGCGGCGCGGATGATGCTGCCGATCATTGCGTAGGAGAGTAGGACAGGAGGACGGATAGGTGCGGAACGCCGTCTACCGTCATCCGCTCCTGCCGTCCTACCCTCCTTCCGGTCTTCAGTACTTCAGTCCCCCCGCTTCGGCAAACTCGCGCATCATCTTTTCCTGCTCGGGGCTGAGCTTTTCCGGCACCGTGACTTCCACCTGCACGATCAGGTCGCCGCGGGCGCCTTCCTTCTCGATCCCCTGCGCCTTCACGCGGAAGCGCTTGCCCGACGGCGTGCCGGCGGGAATGCGGATGGCCACCTTGCGGCCGTCGAGGGTGCGCACGCCAACCTTGGAGCCGAGCGTGGCCTGGGCGATGTTGATCGGCACTTTGGCCACGAGGTCCAGCCCCTCGCGGGCGTAGAAGCGGTCGGGCGCCACCTGGATGCTGATCAGCAGGTCGCCGGGTGGGCCGTTGCGGGCGCCGCGCCCTCCCTGCCCCTTGAGGCGTATGCGTGTTCCAGTATCGGCACCCGGGGGCACGGTGATCAGCACCTTGCGGCGGGCCCGGATCTCGCCGGCGCCGCCGCACGTGGAGCAGCGTTCGCTCGGCACCTGGCCGCGTCCCAGGCACTGGGGGCAGGGCCGCTGCACGGCGAACCCACCCTGCCCGAACGAGATGGTGCCGCGTCCGCCGCATTCGGGACACGTCTGGAACTTGGCCCCGGGTGCGCCACCCGAGCCGTGACAGGTCTCGCATTCCTCGGTGACCTCCAGATCCACGGGCACCTTACCCCCGGTGGCCGCGGTGCGGAAGGGCACGTCCAGCGAGCGCTCGACGTCCTGCCCACGTTCCGGCCCGCGCGACTTGGGGCGTCCGCCGCCGAACATCGAGCTGAAGATGTCGCCGAAGCCGCCAAGCCCGCCCAGGTCCATATCCTCGAAATGGTAGCCGCCGGGCGGCTGCGGTCCGCCCGGGGACGGGCGCGGCCCGCGGCCCGAGGAGAAGCCGCCACCGAAGGCCCCCAGCCGGCGCATTTCGTCGTACTGCTTTCGCTTCTCCACGTCCCCGACGACGTTGTTCGCCTCCGAGATCTCCTTGAAGCGCTCGGCGGCCTTGGGGTCGTTGGGATTGGCGTCGGGGTGGAATTTCTTGGCCAGCTTCCGGTACTGCTTCTTGATCTCGTCCTGAGTCGCGGAAGCGGTCACCCCGAGTACCGCGTAGTAGTCCTTGGTGGGCGGCATGCGGGAGGGCTAGGGTTCGTCGTGCCACTGCGTCACGACGACGCGCGCGGGTCGAAGCAACTGGCCGTTGAACGTATATCCAACCTGGTATACCTGGGCCACGCGATGGTCCTGTTCGGGCAGCTCGGCGCGCGTCGTCGCGACCGCCTCCTGCACGGCAGGGTCGAAGGGCTGGCCGAGCGGGTTGAGCACTTCCAGCCCGTGCCCGGCCAGCGTCTTGAAGACCTTCTTCTCTACCATGTCGGCGCCCTGCACCACCGTGGCGGCGTCCACCGTCGCGGGGTCGACGTGCGCAAAGCGGCCGAGGTCGTCGAGCGCATCGAGCAGGCCGCGGATCAGGACCCCCATGCCACGCAATTCGGCGTCCTGCCGTTCACGCACCGCCCGCTTGCGGAAGTTGTCATATTCGGCGGCCAAACGGAGCAGCTTGTCTCGCTGGTCCGCAAGTTCTGCCTCCAGCGCAAGCACGCGGTCGGGGGCGACCGCGAGCGCCGGATCGGCCGGTGGGTCCTGCGTGCCGCTTTCGACGGGCACGTCGGGCGCTTGTTCAGCGGCTGCAGCCTTGGCAGTGGACACGTCTTCCATCCCTTTCCGCCCCGACGGCGGATGGTTGAAATCGGGCTTGTGCTTCATGAGGATAAAGTTCGTTCTCCAACCC